>JAUVYC010000191.1 GCA_030603285.1 Spirochaetota bacterium | reverse complement strand
AAAAGCAAGTTTCTTATTACCTGTTTTACTCAGTATCTTCTCTGCTTCCTCATCAAAAACGTCAGAGATCCTTTTTAAAAATAATAGTCCGAAGATATAGTTTTTATAATCTGCTGCATCTATATGCCCCCGCAGAATATCAGCCGATTTCCATAGATGAGATTTTAAGGTTTCTAAATTGACTTTCCCCATAATTGATCACCGTTAATTGATTTAAAATTATTACTTCACTGCCAAAAGGAAGCCACCTCCAAAGGAGGTAGCTTCCTTTTGGCTTGGAAAAAGCCACCTGCTTTGCAGGTGGTCTTTTACTTGATGATATTTTCCATAATAATATATTAATTTTCATAATTTGTCAATATAATATATATTATAGTTTATCTACAGTTTTAATGTAGTTTTACTATCTAATTAACTATATTAATCTTTTATCTTTAAAACTGAAAAAACCAAGAGGTGAAATAATGATGTGATCGAGAGGTGTAATATTAACAGCATGGCAGGCTGAAACAAGGTTCTTTGTGATATCTATGTCAAAAGTACTTGGTTTTAAACTACCTGAAGGGTGATTATGGACAAATATTACAGAACTAGCTCCTGTCTCAAGTGCTCTTTTTATTACTTCTCTTGGATAGAGAGATGCTTGATCTACTGTGCCATGAAACAGGTCATCCATTGTTAACACAATATTATTTTTATTTAAATAGATTACTTTAAAAAGTTCGTTTTTTAAGTCTCTCATTGATAAAGAGAGATAATCTACTACATCTTTATCACTTTCTATGTAGTTGTTACCAACGATTTCTTCTTTCAGCTGGCGCTTTGAAATTTCTATCACAGATAGAATTTGTGATATCTTGGCTTCGCCTAATCCTTTAATTTTTTGCAAATCAGATTTTTCTGCACTTAATAAGCCTCTGAACCCGTTGAATTCTTTAATTAAGTCTCGTGCGAGTGAGACAGCATTTTTACCTTTTGTTCCTGAACGCAGCAGTATTGCAATTAATCCTGCATCAGACACAAAATCCGGACCTTTTCCAAGTAGTAATTCTCTGGGGCGCTCATATTTTGGCCATGTTTTAATTGAGTTTTGCTCTGTCTTTTGTGTAATTTTCATAAATAATTCGATAAAAAGGATTTCTATAATACTTATAAACAATAAAAAGTATTTTTAAATTTATGTAAGGAAGGGTTTTTATATATCAATTTTATATTCAAGAATCTGGGAATAATGGAGATCAGGTTAAGCAGAAAGGAACAGAAAATTGATCGGGAAGAGAAAAGGCTTTGTGATTTAACCGAACGTTATCAGATAAAATTGAATGAGCTTCAAGAGAAAGAGCGCTTTATCCGCGCAGAATATAAAAAAGAGCTGGGAGCGCTTCTTTCAAACTACAGCAGAAAACTCGAAAAGAGTATAAGTGAAATTAAGGAAAAGGGCGCTTCAAAAGAATCGATAAAAGCAGCGAAGGAAGAAAAAGCCCACATTGAGAATGATTTTGCAGAATATGAAAAAAGCAGATCAATTAATGAGGATGCTGGCGGCAGGGCAGAACCTCGTGCACTTAAAATCGGAGCCCCTGTGTTTGTTACTAACGACTATGGGAGTAAGATAAAAGGTCAAATTACGGAAATTAAAGATGGGCATGTTACTGTTCAAGCCGGTATATTGCGTTTTACTGTCGAAGCAGACAATGTGACTCTGGATAGCAGCCAAAAAGACCCTGCTGGAATAAAATGGGATTATGAATTATCGGAGATACACGGCAAGTCGAATGAGTGTAATATCAGGGGGAAAAGATACGATGAAGCAATGGAGGTGCTTGAAAAATTCCTTGATAATGCAGTTCTTGCAAATATTAATACGGTTTCGATCATTCATGGTCTTGGGACGGGCGCATTGCGGCAGGGTGTCTGGGAAGTTCTGCGCATTAACAAGTGGGTCGATCATTATGGTTATGCACATCCGGAGCAGGGTGGATTCGGCTGTACCATTGTTAAACTGAAGACGTAGTGTTTCTATTCTAACGTAGGGGCAATTCAGGAATTGCCCCTACTAAATATGAGGGAAGAGTGATGGATGAAGCGTATTGGGATAAAGAGATTGAAACAATCGACAGGCACAGTCTTCAACAACTTCAGCTCGAGCGCTTAAACAAAACCCTTGAGAGGGCATCAAAATCACAATATTACAAAAGGAGGATCCCGGCTAAAATTAACAACCTTACTGCTTTAAAAGATATACCTTTTACAACAAAGAGTGATCTTCGAAACAGTTTTCCTGAAGGAATGCTGGCAGTATCCCGCGATGAAATTGTGAGACTTCACGCTTCTTCCGGGACAACTGGAAGAGCAACGGTTATCTATCATACGAAAAGAGATATAGACAATTGGACAGATCTGGTTGCCCGAAGTATGTATATGACCGGCGTCAGGAAAAGCGACGTATTTCAAAATATGATGGGATATGGCCTGTTTACCGGAGGTCTCGGCCTCCACTATGGTTCTGAAAGGCTGGGGGCTCTTATCATTCCTGCCTCTTCCGGAAATTCGAAAAGGCAGATCAGGCTTATGAAAGATTTTCATTCAACAGTTGTGCATATTACCCCCAGCTACGCACTGCATCTCTATACCCTGTTTCAGGAAAAAGGCATTGATCCGAAGAATGACCTTGATTTGCGGATTGCATTTCTGGGAGCAGAACCTCACAGTGAGGAAACAAAGCTGAGATTGGAAAATCTCTTTGGTCTTGATGCCTACAACAGCTATGGTTTATCGGAGATGAATGGCCCTGGTGTAGCATTTGAATGTCAGCTAAAGGATGGAATGCATGTTTGGGAGGACAGCTATATACTGGAGATCATCGATCCGGATACCGGTGAGGGGCTGAGCGATGGAGAAGAAGGCGAGATTGTTTTTACAACCCTGAAAAGAGAGGGAATGCCGATTATTCGTTACCGTACCGGAGATATTGCACAAACCTATCCGGAAGAATGTCCCTGCGGAAGGACACACAGGAAGATTTCACGTATTAAAGGCAGGACAGATGATATGCTTATTGTGAAAGGTGTAAATGTATATCCAATGCAGATTGAAAAGGTATTAATGGATATACCGGAGGTCGACAACAACTATTTAATTGAGATAGAAACAGTTGATTACCTTGACAGCTTAAATATAAAAGTAGAAGTACGGCAAAATATTTTCCACGGTGGGATTAAAGAGCTTGAAAGCCTTAAAAAAAGAATTTCTGAAGACTTAAAGAACGAAACCCTGATATCGCCAAGGATTACTCTTGTTGAACCAAATTCTCTGCCAAAAAGTGAGGGGAAAGCAGTGAGAGTTGTGGATAAGAGGGATCGAGATGTGTGAAATAAATTAAAAGGAGAGGATCATGGCTTCGCAGGTAACGGTATTTGTTGAAAATAAACCAGGAAGAATATCACATATTGCGAGAATTCTTGGAAAAAATAATATCAATATCAGGGCAATTACGATTTCTGATAGAGGTGAGTACGGATTAATTAATATCATAGCAAGTGATCCGGACAGGGCGCATGATATTCTCCTGAAAGAGGGATTCAGTGTTTCACGGAATTATGTGATTGGTGTTCTCATGAAAGACAGGCCAGGCGCACTTGCTGATATAACAGAATACCTCAATGAAAGTGAAATAAATATATCAAATGCGTATGGTTTTATTTTAAAGAGTGGGGATAAAGCGGTTCTGATTCTGGAGGTGGACGATTTTGACAGGGCAGAAGAGGTAATTCGAGGAGGGGGATTTCACACACTTTCAAAAGAAGAACTCGTTAATTTGTAAAAACTATTGAGACCTGCGAGATACTGTGTATTTTAGTACCTTAACTTTTGTTTAATGGTATCCTGATGTGGTATGGGGGTGGGACAGCATGAAAAAAAGATTGCCGCCAAAAACGTTTGGAATACCTGTTAAAGAAATGAAAAATGGTTTTTATTCGGATAAATACTTCGCACGGACAAGGGATATATTAAATAACGATAAAAACCATTCGGTTGTTGTTATGCAGGTATTCTCAAAAGGTGATGGTATTCTATGTGGGATAGATGAAGCGATAGCCATATTAAGGCTGTGCGCTGAAGATTCAGGAAAACTTAAAATTAATGCACTTTATGATGGAAATCGAGTGTCGAATGGTGAGACTGTTCTTACAATAGAGGGTGACTATTCCGGTTTCGCACATCTGGAAACTATTTATCTTGGTGTTATGGCAAGGGGTACTTCGATAGCATCGGCTGTACATGAGGTTGTGGAAGCTGCACAGGGAAAAACTGTTCTTTTTTTTTCTGCTCGTTTTGACCATTACCGCACTCAGCTGGCAGACGGATATGCTGCGTTCGTTGGAGGGGCTCATGAAGTTTCTACCGATGCAAATGGATTTTTACATGGTGTTCAGGGTATCGGCACAATTCCCCACGGTCTTATTGCTGCATACAATGGAAACACACTTGCAGCATGTAAGGCGTTTATCAACCACACCAGTCCCGATGTTGAGCTGATAGCGCTTGTAGATTTTGATAATGACTGTATTAATACCAGCCTTCAGGTGGCACGGCATTTTAAAGGCAAGCTGTGGGGGGTCCGGCTTGATACTGCAGGAGATATTCGGGATGTCTCTGTGATTGCTGTTGGAAACGACTCCTCTGGTGTATGTCCTGAGCTTGTATGGAAGGTGCGTAGGAGTCTTGACAGGGAAGGATTTGACCGGGTTAAGATTATTATAAGCGGAGGATTTAACAAAGAAAGAATCAAACGGTTTGTCGGTCTGGATGTTCCATTTGATGCGGTCGGAGTCGGATCATCATTCTTGAAAAAAAGAATAGATTTTACAGCAGATATTGTAATGGTAAATGGAAAACCCTGTGCAAAAAAAGGGAGAAAGTATAGTCCCAATCCCCGCCTCGGAGCAGTATGAATTAGAAGAAGCGATGATAACCTGTCTGAAATGCAAAAAACATTCTGCAGCGTCCGCTTTTGCTCTATGTGCACACTGTCTCCGCGAATATGATGATGAGAAAAAAATTATTCGTTTACACGCACCTGTTCGAAAAAAGTTTGGCCTGCCCGCAGAACCTCCCAGAAGTCCGGATGGTGCTGTATGCTCCCTTTGTGCCAATAATTGCAGTATGAATCCAGGGGAGTCAGGATACTGTGGGATTCGGACAAACAGGAATGGTCAGCTAATTACAAAAGCACCAAAAGGGAGCGCTTTCGCACACATGTATATTGATGCACTCCCTACAAATTGCTGCGCTTCATGGTTTTGCGAAGGCTCAAAAGAGCGTGGGTACAACCTTGCTGTATTTATGTACGGGTGCAATTTCGATTGTTTATTCTGCCAGAACGCCTCTCACAAATGTATT
>JAUVYC010000071.1 GCA_030603285.1 Spirochaetota bacterium | reverse complement strand
ATTGCAACAAGTAAAATGCTTGTGCCTGAATACATCGATTACTGGGCCCGGCTTAAAGGGATAAAAGTTGTCGGCACAGGGGATTTTACCCATCCGGGCTGGCTCAAAGAATTGGAATTAAAGCTCGAGCCTGCCGAACCCGGACTTTTTCGTTTAAAAGATGAATTTATGCTGGAAGAAGCATCCAAAACCCACACCTTTTCCGGCACCAGCACACGATTTCTCCTTACGGCTGAGGTAAGCAATATCTACAAAAAATATGGGAAAGTACGGAAGGTCCATAATCTTATTTTTGCCCCTGACTTTGAAGTAGTAGAAAAAATCCAGAACGCATTATCAAAACTGGGGAATATTACATCGGATGGAAGGCCGATATTAGGGCTGAGCTCAAAAGATCTTCTGGAAATTGCACTGAATGCCTCTGACAGGGTATTTTTTGTTCCTGCTCATATCTGGACTCCCTGGTTCTCTGTACTTGGAGCAAAATCCGGGTTTAATACTGTTGAGGAGTGTTATGATGATCTGGCTGATCATATATATGCCGTAGAGACAGGGCTTTCATCCGATCCTCCGATGAACTGGATGTGCAGCTTTCTGGACAGATATACACTAATTTCCAATTCAGATGCCCACTCGCCTGAAAAATTAGGGAGAGAGGCAAATCTTTTTAACACCGAGCTTTCTTATGATGGGATCATCCACGCAATGAAAACCGGTGATCCTGAACAATTTCTCGGCACAGTAGAGTTTTTTCCTCAGGAGGGAAAATATCATTTTGACGGACATCGAAAATGCAGTATCAGCTGGAATCCTCTAAAAACACTGAAAAATAATGAAATATGCTCTGTATGCGGGAAAAAGGTTACTATCGGAGTTATGAACAGGGTAGCACAGCTTGCGGACAGAAGTGACATTGAAGAAAGATGTAACCCACATTCATTCTACTCGCTCATAACTTTGAAAGAAATATTGTCTGAGATTACGGGAGTCGGTCAGGAGTCAAAAAAGGTTTCCAGGGCCTATCATTCAATACTCGAAAAGACTGATTCGGAGCTCGATCTGCTTCTTAACATGCATGTGAATGATATAAAAACAGCCTGCAATGATATTTTATCTGAAGCCATAAGGCGAATGAGGGACAGGGAGGTATACATCAAGGAAGGTTTTGATGGTGAATTCGGGCAGATCAGGGTTTTCCGGGAAGAAGAACTGAAGTTATTTGGTCCTCAGGAGGAGCTATTACCGGATACAGTGTATGAAAAAAATATTTAGTACCTTAATACTGATTTTCTTGCCTTTTAGGCAAGAAAATTTTTATAATCGAGAATGTGGCTTGTCCACATTAGGGGCCAGGCAGAAGAACGCTCACTGCCAAAAGGAAGCCACCTCCTTTGGAGGTGGTCTTTTACATGCAAAAAAAGATTTTTATTTGAAAAGGAATATTATCTGGAAAGAAGCCCTTTTCTTGATGACTTCAATTTATTCTTTTCATGTTTCCTCAGTATTTTACCTGCGTATAGCAATAAATATCAACCCATATTTATTGATTATTAAATCTACCAATTGAATACTATTTGAAAATTGCAAAGACGTTAATTCAGAATGGTATCCAAATATCAAGGCCTATTATTAATAGACCTACTTTACCAGATAATAGTGATGATAAAATCCTGGCATGCGTGATTGCTGGGCAATGTAATATTATTTTAACCTTTAAGAGGTGATGAAATATAACAAAATATCAAGTTTCCGCAAAGCCGCACCCCTTGGGAATAGTCTAGTGCCTGATTTTCGCAAACCTGCACTCCTTGTGAATAGTTGGTGGTTTATTTTAAATTTTATTCTTTTTGGTTCATCAAATGTTTCAATAAAGTGTGAATCAACGAATTCTGATGCTGGAAAAATTGCTTTTAGTACTTTTATTTATTTTTCCTTTCTTCCTGTATATAATCTGAGTAAAAATATTACCACTTATTATCAATCAAAGAACAAAGCTTGCCAAAATGCTCCAACAATATTAAATTCATTTAGGGAATTCACATTATGGATAAATCCCTTCGTAAGCTCCTTTAACGCTTCTTTGCTTATACACTGTATCCCTCGTACGTCCCTCAGAAAGTAAACCATCCCATTTTCCCTCTGTACCAGCGGGATATACCCTTTTAAAATAATTCTGTCAAAGATCTCATAACAAAAGTCGATATATCTAGCATAGCGTTCCACAAACTTTGAAGGCATAAGGCAACTCCACAATTTTTCGTTTTATATCGGTTGTCTTATGCTTTATGTTTTGTCTATTTTCTTACACAGGTAGTCTTAGTCGATTGAAAGTTCACTTACCTATACTTTATTTGATGAATGGGGATTTATTAGGAATCCCAAAGTTGGATTTCTATATGATGGGGCAAATACTAATACGTTTTTTGCTCCAATTTATAATACGGGATATTTGTTTTTAATAGATATTTTACCTGAAAGAATAGATTTTAATGATATCCATAGTCTATCAATTCAAATTACAAGCTCTCCATATTCATATTCTGAATCAGCTGGTAAATTGAGTCCTATTGGAGACTATTTTTATGACATAGACTACAGCGAGTGGTGTCTCGAAATACGGAATATAGGAGATGCTGTAGTTGAGGAAAATTTCAGTCAGTTTATATATACAGGCTCAAAAAGAAGAGAATATGAATGGGGATATACAAATTGCTGGAAATTGATCGGAGGTAAATATTACTATGACTCTGTTTTCTATACTAATGATTATGGTGTGCTCTGTGATTGGAATATAGACACAGATTTAAAACCTTCAACAGCATTAATCAATTGGGATCCATACGATGGAATTTCATTAGGAGAAAATGTAGAAAGGTTGCTTATGAATGAAGATTTATCTGAGAATGAAAAAAAGAAAATGATAAACGATTTTATTTATTATATAACTAAAGAAAAGAGGGATAAATTTTATCAAGATAACTAGTAGAGAGAAAAAATATGATTTCATTAAATATTTTTTTACAAGAAGAGCTACTAAATGAAGTTGAAGATTATAGATATGAAAAAAGAATCTATATTATACGCCTGGAATCAAGGAAGGGATCGTAAAAAGTCTCTTCCTTTTTTGTTTTAAAGAATCATAGAGATTGTCAGTACCTTAAAGTAGTGTCTTTTCCGTCAAAAGTTTTCGGGGAAAAATGGGGGGAGGGGAGGAGGGGATTATTCAGTACAAAACAGCACCCGTCCCTGGGTGCTGTTAGCTTCACCTTACTGCCTCTTCTGTTGGAAATAGGAGGTTTCCAACAGGATAATCGGCTTGGCCTTCACTGAAGAAATCTGTAAAAGAAGGCTATCTTTTAATGGGGAATATTAATCTTTTCTCCTTGAAACCGGAGAACCCAATGAACGTATGATTTTTCTGTTTTAAGTGAATTGTGTTTAATACGCATAGCCTCACGAAGTTGTTCCAATAATTTAGGTTTGTCTTTATACACAATACACAAATCCTTCTATGCAAAAAATTATAAATGGATCGATATTTCTATAAGCCATTTTCTCTAATAACCCTAATAACAATAAACAAAGTAAATGCATTTTTCATTTCATTAAACTTGCAATATTGAAGTATAAGAGGTAATATACCAGTAATTTTGTAACAATTTTGGCTATTATATTGCTTTTTTGAAGTATAGCATCCTATTTGGGGTAATGATATATTGCAATAATGAAATTGTTTACGGTGATATACTTCATATTTGCAGTTCACTTAATCGTTATGTGTATTGAATAAAAAAATAGAAAAGAGCAAGGGAATGAAAAAAGGTAAAGCAATAAAAACACAGGTGAAAAAAGAAAGATCGCCTAAAAAAGTTGAGAAAGTTATTAAAGCTAAAGGGCATCCAAGCGGAAAGTTGCCAAAAGGTAAAGAATTACATAATGTAAAGCCAGTTGCAGAAGGTGGAAAAACCACTCCTAAAAATACTAGAGTTATCTCAAAAGCGAAGCATAAAAAAATACATTCAAACAGAAGAAAACGCGGTAAAATTTAGTCGCATTCATGAATAGAACACACAATATTATTTATGCGTAAGGAGGAAGTATGTCACCTGAGAAAATAAAGCATTTGGAATTCATTCAAAATGTAATTACCAGAATGAATACAAACTCTTTCCAGATAAAGGGCTGGAGCATTGTTATTGCATCTGCATTATTAGCTATTTACGCTTCCACAAAAGATAATAATTTCTTTCTCGTGGCTGTGTTTCCAACTCTAATATTTTGGTTTTTGGATTCGTATTACCTAAATCAAGAGAGAAAGTTTAGAGGTCTCTATAATGATGTTGCTGGCGTAACAGATGAGCCAAAAGAAATTAAGCCTTTCGCAATGAGACCTGATTTATATGTAGGTGGAAAATATTCATATTGGAGTGCATTCTTTTCAATTACGATTTTAAAAATGTATCTATCAATAATAGTTATTTTAATGGGTATTTTTTCATATTTTGAATTTTGCATTAACAAAGGAGGATGAGTTATAACGAGAAGAGCATTTTTTAGCTTCAAGTAAAAAGATGTTTCAAGGGCTATGATTGTAAGAAATAGCTGGGTAACACAAGGCAAAGAAGCCGCAGGGTTTATTGACGACGCTGACTTTGAGGAAGTAAAACGGAAAGGTGATACAGCCATCAAAAACTGGATAGATAATCAGTTAAAAGGAACATCTGTAACAGTTGTTTTAGTAGGCGAAAAAACCTGTAGTAGTCGATGGGTAAAATATGAAATTGAAAAAAGCATAGAAATCGGCAATGGGCTTTTAGGGATTGATGTTAGCTAAATCAAAGACCTTCAAGGAAACACATCAGACCGATGTGGGAAGATACCAAATGGCTACAACTTTTATCTCTGGAACAATGATGAAGGATATAAGAATATGGGAGATTGGATCGAAAAAGCAGCGAAGGATGCTGGCAGATAATACACATAACAAATCACTGCACTGGATTTTTACTCCGCTGCGCTCCGTAAAAACCAGTGAGTTCAGCCGTTAGCACGCATTCCTGTATGAAACAAAATGCCGTAAAGGAAATGACATGGCTCACCAGCCTACGCAGAAGAAAGCACAACAACAGCGGGACGATCTTACCGGTGAGCATGCAATTGGCGATGCCGGACAGATAGTGCTGGCCTGCTTATTTGCGGGGACGTGGATAGCCGACACGTTCTTTTTCAAGTACTTGACTTTCCTCAACCAGTACGAACCACTTGGCGCCAGAATACCTTCTGGAATCGTTCTGTTGGTACTATCGGGCTATACCTGGCGAGAACGGGCCTGTCCATCGTGTTCGACGAGGAGAGGGAGAAGCATGGCGTGATCAGGAAAAGCGTGTTCAGTGTCGTTCGCCATCCAGTATACCTGAGCGAGATTCTGCTTTATTTTGGTCTTCTGATGCTGAGTATATCACTGGCCGCTGCAGTGGTGTGGGTTATTGCGATCGGGTTCCTGCATTACATCTCGCGCTACGAAGAAAGGCTTCTACTTGCACGCTTTGGCGAAGAGTATGAGCAGTACATGCGGGAAGTACCAATGTGGATCCCGCGGCTTAGGAAGAGGTGAATGGGGTTGCTGAGATCGACTAGCCGAAATCATGCGATGCTAACAAACGGGATGGAGCTGACAGGAAGAAGCTGGCGGGTTTCACGTAAAAGGCTCAGGTTCTCTAAAGTTAATAGGCCTGCAGCTCATCCCGGAAGGTTATGCAAATAAAAAAAGAAAATATAAAAAATATTTTAGAAGATGACTTGGATAGTACCGTATGGCGTTATCTAACTTTCCCTAAATTTATATCGTTACTTACCTATGGATCTCTATGGTTTCCAAAATTAAATATTCTCCAAGATCAATTTGAAGGCACTTTACCCACACAAACCAAAAAATCTATGCAGCAAGATAATGAAAAATGGGAAAAAATATTCTCTCCTGAAACTCATTGGCAAATTGATGAGATGGTAAAGAGAAATGTTAAAGACGGTCGTGAGCTAACAGTTGTTAATTGTTGGTTTCTTAGCGAAGAAGAATCTGCCAAGATGTGGAATAATTATGTTAAGAATAACGAAGGAGTTGCTATAAAATCAACAATAAGAAAGCTTGCGACCTATGTATACTTAGAACCAGAATTTTCTTGTATTGGGAAAGTGAAATATATTAATTTTGAATCGCATGAAATGAGCTCATACAAAGCGCATCAAGCCCAAGAGCGTGCATTCTTAAAAAGTCGGAATTTTTCCCATGAACAAGAAATAAGAATTTCAACTATGAACTTTAAAACACCTGCGTGTGTAGCTATGGATGGGATTCCTTATACACAAGAACAAGTAACAGGCAAAAATATGAATAATTTTGAAAATGCTGGTCTTTATATAAGAGCGCATATTGAAAAACTTATTGATACAATTGTTATTGCACCTCAAGCAACTGAATGGTTTGAATTACTTATTAAGCGAATAATAGGAATGTCAAAATTGAATATACAAATTAAAAGATCAGAGTTAGAAATAATAAAAGCATAACAAATCACTTAAGCGGACTGTTACCGCCGGCTTTTTAAGCCGTCGGCACCAGCCGCTTAGTTCTGACGTTATGCGCAGGATTACTCATCTCATGATTTTAAGGGGGGGGCTGAAATGAATAAATCTCTTACAGGCCTAGCTGGAGAATATTACGTCCTGGCTCAACTAACTCATCGAGGGCTAGTTGCATCACTTACTTTATCAACTACAAAGGCCGTTGACATACTTGTTACTAATCAAGAGCTTAATAAGCTCTTCAAGGTGGAAGTGAAAACGACTGAGAAGTCGGCATATTCGGAGCGTCATTTAGGTACTACTAGGTTTTGGATGTGGCCAATGAGTAAAAATCATGAGGATATTTTTGACGATAAACTCTATTATTGCTTTGTGGCTCTAATAGGAATTGATAAGTTGCCTAGGTTCTTTATTGTTCTCAGTTCTGATGTTGCAAAATATGTGCGTAAGGAACATGAGTATTATCTTGAAACGCGAAAGCGACCAGTAAAAGAAACTTCGATAAGAAAATTTAGGATTCCCATTAATGATCCACATGGTTATGAGAATAACTGGGAAGTATTTCTCTCGTGATAGTAATTAGCCTGCACATAACAAATCGCTGGAGCAGACGCCGCTCGCAGGGTGAAAAATTAAGAGTGTTGCTTTGCGGCGCCGTTCAGCTCACGGCTGATGGCCTGTAGTATGGATGCTCAAAGATGAAGTGCGCTACCCATAAATTTTGTGTAACGGGTTCGCGCTAAGTAAAAGAGGAACAATGCTACAAATCTCCAAACAAGTAACCATCCCCAGCAGTGAGATCGAGATCAGTGCTATTCGCGCTCAGGGAGCGGGAGGTCAGAATGTAAATAAGGTCTCCACGGCCGTGCACTTGCGTTTCAATATAGGAACTTCATCGCTACCCGATTTCTATAAAGAACGGCTTTTGAGGCTGAACGATCAGCGTATCACCAATGAGGGAGTGGTCGTTATCAAGGCTCAGCGGCACCGAAGCCAAGAGAAAAATAGGGAGAAAGCGCTGAGCCTGCTACAAGAACTCGTTAAAAGCGTAACCTCCACACGTAAAAAACACAAACCGATTAAACCAACCCGAAGCTCTCAGAAAAAACGCCTCGAACGCAAAAACAAACGAGGAAAGCTTAAGGCCCTGAGAGGAAAGGTCACCGATTGAGTCTTAAGCATGCAGTTACTTCTTCTATAGTCTTGTCTCGTGAAGATCCTGCGTCTCAATCAATTTGGTTAATCGGTGATTGGCGTACGGAGTTAAGTGGTTAAATTGACTTCAGGAACGGCTAACAAGGCGCTCAACCGGACGTCAGCAAGCTGCCGCCGGTTAGCTTGGTAGTTGGGCAGTCTTGATTTATGAAGGAACGAAATACCCGAAAGTTGTCGTATGTATAGTGCAGACCGATGACTATGGGGGGTATTACGTGTATGGAGAATCGAATCAGAACCACAAAGGCTCAACGTGAACTTTGGTGGCGAAAGGAACTCATCAATCCGAATGACGCTGATCGCGAGTCATTTCCAGAATTGATGAACATATCATCGGCATTCTTTTTTCAATTTCAGGCGATTCCCAACCAGATAAAGAAACCTGAATATGTTTCTGTGCCAGAAGCGAGCTACGGCACAGAGCCATTTACGGAAGCCACCGTCTTTGTAGCCCAATGGAACAGTTGCTGGGAGAGCGCACAGGCCCGCTTTGATCTCTTTCTCGACAAGATACCCACAGAATTCAAATGGCTGGAAAAGGCTTACGGCAGGAACCTGATGCTGATTCCTCGTCCAAAGGGTGTGGAGTACTACTCATACTGTCCAATATACCACCTTCTTCCAACACGCATCCTGCAGCACTATGGACTTCCACTTCGTCGGAAAGGACTGTGGCCACATGGTATGCGAGATTTCGGTGTTGAAGAATTCATGCCTTGTGATCTGCGAGATCGTCTCTCGCGAGCATTCAGCTATTACATTTGGCCACTTCTCAACAGAAGATCTCGATCGCAGGCGTTTTCTAAAAACGATCCCATAAAGGTTATCTCCCACAGTCTAGATTTCTGGCTTCCATATCTGGACATGGCAATTCAGGAACGACTCTACCAGTTCGGACGATGTGATTTTGAGTCATCCCAGCAACAAAGCCTTATTGAAGAGTACGATGCGGATAGCCCGCGAGTTACAATTGCACGTCCACTTCACGGTGGTCCCATTTGGTCTGGCGAAGCAGAAGCCTGGGAGATAGCATCAAGGATGGTTGATATTTCAGACCAACACGATAAACTTCGTGCCATTATAGACGCAATACAGTCGCAAAGGGTCGAAGATGACTTTTCCGATAGGTGGTCATACGAAAGGGAGGATTTCGAACGTCGACTATACCGAAAACGATCAAAAACAAGAGTCAAATTTGTTGAACTGAGAGACACAATTCCGACGTATGGACCGGAATCGCAGGTGGTTGAGTCGCTCTTTTGGCAAGACTTTATCGCTACCCTTGACACGAAAAATAGAGAGATTGTAGTAATGCTCCGATCGGGCATCACATCTATATCTGATATTGCGCATGAGTTGGGATATGCGAATCATTCAGCGGTTTCGAAGAGACTAAAGCGAATAAGACAGCTCGCTGAGCGGTACTTGGAGAACTAATGATCTGCCCAACAATCAGTTGCAGCGGACGGCGCTACGCGCCGCCGCTGAACCGAACGTTGGGCATTTTTCAGAAACTGGAAAACCGCTTTTTGCCGATTTTTTCTACCTTGAAAAACCGCACTTTGTCGATTTTGCATTGCTCCCAACACACCCTGGGAATAGTTGCTCTTAATTTCAATATTTTCCTAAGATTTGCTTTAATCCTTCTAGTGAGATATATTAATCAATAATAATATTAGCCACGCCGGGCCTCTTATGGGAAATACAACCGAGCAAATATCATAGATTACACGTCTGATATGAATGAAAAATATTTCAATTATTATATCGATGATACAGGCACTAAAGAGATACAAGATACAACTCGGCCACTCTTTGCTTATGTTGGCTTAATGATCGAACAAAATAGTGAAAAATTTCTTGTCGATAATATTAATGCTATTAAGAATAAGTACTTCAATACTACAGAGGTTGAGATAAAATCAACATGGTTACGGATTCCTAAAAAAAGAAAGAAAAATATTTAGACCCTTACCAAATTTCAAATGATGAGCTTAATAATTTTACTGAGGAATTATATAATCGTCTTATCAAACTACCTTACGAACAAGTTCTGACGCCTCGGGGCAATGACCATTCCCGATATTTGAACTCGATCTAAACCGCCCACCTATTGAAGATTTTAACATCGTTGCAGATTATAGTCCAATCTTAATTCTCATCAATAGAACTGAGAGAATCTGAAATATACGGAAGGATTTCTAAATAAATAATATGGCATTTTTTAGAAAACCAGAAAACCGCTTTTTGCCGATTTTTTTAACATAGGAAACATGCACTTCGTCGATTTTGTGTTAGTCCCAACATCCTTTAGGAATAGTCTGTTATGCATACACACCTTCGTTCCCTTCATGAGACATAATCCGAAGACTATCTGTATACTTTTCTTCCTGTTAGTACCTTAATCCCGATTTTCTTGCCTTTTAGGCACAAACTTTAGTTTGCAAGAAAATATTTTTATAATTGTGAATGTGGCTTGTTCACATTAGGATAATATTTTTAGAATTATTTGTATTGGTATCTAAAATTGGAATACTTGACACATGGTGCCTTTCATGATAGGCTACACAACATACTCAAAAAAGGAGGCCAAAGATGGACAAGACCTGGAAGCCTATGGTCGCAGGGATTTTGGATATAGTTTCTGGAGCTTTTGCCTTAATTTGTGTTCTTGGGCTAGTTATCGCCATTATTGTTATTAGGAGTGATTTTGTTGGAAGTGGGGTTCCGGATTTTGTGACAGCTATTCTCTGGACCATATCCATACCTTTCCTTATTATAGGAGTATTGGCTTTAATAGGTGGTATTTACGCCTTGCAGAGGAAAAAGTGGGGGTTAGCACTGGCTGGCTCCATCGCTACAACAGTTTTTTGGTTCTTTGTTGGAAT
>JAUVYC010000259.1 GCA_030603285.1 Spirochaetota bacterium | reverse complement strand
GAAGCCAGATCGGAATGGGCAGCAAAAGGTGAACCAAGTTTACTTTTCCGGATAGAAATGCTTCGACCAGTGCTGACCAGCTTCTGATAAGAACAGGGCGTTTAACTTTTAATCCTTCTTCTTTAAATAAATTGAGTGCGTGGGCTACCAGGAGAGGTGAGGCATCGGTTATGGGAATGTAACCGATTTTCACCTCATCCATGCCTTTTGAATATCCTCTATTAAATAACAGCGGGCCACTAACTGCAATAGCTAAAAGGGATTTTATGGAGGTTTTAATGAAATCCCGTCTGGTGATTGTTATTTTTGAAAGATTATTTTCATGACTCATTATATGGCCTCCTATCTATTATTAATATTCTGAAATCTTTTCTGAATATCGACTTTTAGAGAGACCATTATTTCATTATTTATATCTCTCGGGATCTCCGGCTCAAGTTCGATAGTATGCATCACCCGTGCTGGTCTGTTACTGAAAATAACAATTTTCTTTCCCACTGTTAGGGCTTCTTCAATACTATGGGTAACAAAAACAGATGTAAATTTCAGCTTCAGCCATAGTTTAGTTAGTTCATTCTGGAGCCGGGACCTTGTATTAAAATCCAGTGCCGTAAAGGGTACATCAAGAAGAAGTATCTCCGGCGCTCCAATAAGTGATCTTGCAATTGCAACTCTTTGTGCCATACCTAATGAAAGTGTATCAGGTAAAACCTGCTCAAACCCTTCTAATCCCATAAGTTTTATAAAGTTTGTAATACGCCCGGATAAATGATCAAAATCTCTGCGGAGTTTACATCCAAATGCAATATTATCATTTACATTCAGCCAGGGCAGAAGCAGCGGCTGCTGGAAAATTAACGATCTTGAAAAGTGAGGAGCAGTAATCCTTTCATCATCAACATAGACCTCTCCCCCGGTAGGTTTTAGAAAACCCGCAATTAGATTAAGAAAAGTCGTTTTCCCGCACCCGGATTCCCCCAGTACAACAACAAAGTCTCCCGCCTTTATTTCCAGATTAATGTCATTTAAAACAGGAAGTTTTCCGTTTTTTTCTGTAGGGTAACTGAAACTAAGGTTGCTTATTCGAATTTTTTTCATAATTCCTCATTATTTTATGCTGTACTGTTCCCTGGATCGGATTTCCTGCTTAGAATAGGGTGTAGGTTTGATCATTAGTAAAAGCCTACTTTGCCCCGGCAGCCCGGGCAAACTGCAAATCAACAAACTTCTCCAGATCGATCTTGCCTGACATCGAAGAAATTTTTTCATTTAGGTAGTTCTGTATGGTATCAAGGTCTTCAAGAACAGGTAAAAGCTCTGTTGTTGTTAATTTGTCTGCAGGTTCCGTTAACACAGAGTATATAATATCATAACTCTGATTAAGGAATACAGCACCGATCTTTGCGGTCGTTTCCGGTTTTTGATGAACCAGCAGACCTGATTTAACCAGGCTTTCTGTTAATTCCAGAATCGCATCCGGGTATCTGCTAATGATTTCATCCCGTACAACAACAACACAGCAGGGATGGTTGGGCCATATATCCTTTGATAATGCTAACTCTTCACCCAGTCCTTTTTTTATTACCTGGGTTCCGAAGGGTTCTGCTACAATATACCCTCCGATGTCTCCTGCTTCATCATATTCTATAAACTTTGGAATTTGTGACGGAGCGGTTACTTCAAAAACGACATCCTTACCGATACCGGTGGTCAACCCTTTTTCATTTAATAGCTTGTCAATGAGCATATGATGAACTGAAAGGTGATAGGGTATTAGAATTGTTTTTCCTTTAAAATCTTCAATTTTTTTAATATTTGCACGCTTGTTTGTAACAATTATGCTGCCTGATTTATGGCTGAAAAGAATAAGCTTGATTTTTTTTCCTGAGTGGAAAAGCTCCATCGCGTAAGGGGCTAGCATGAACGCGATGTCGATTTCACCGTCCACAAGTGCCTTTCCAATACTATTCCAGCCTGTCATGGGGACTGTTAATATTTTTGAATGCTGGAAAGTTTCCACGCCCTTGTGGATTTTTACCTTCGTCACACCGAGAATTAAATGGTCGGTGATTCGCAGATGCCCGATTCTTAATACTGGTTTTTCTTCCATATCTTCAACCTATAGTAATAATTATTCCTATTGCAGCTATTCGCTGTACAGCTGTATGCATCATGAATTTGTTAACGGTAGTGCTTTTACAGAAGCTGTCCTTTTTTTTAAGTATAAGCGATTTGTTTTGCTATTTCCAAAAAAATTGTACCCCACCCTTTTTACAGTATTTTGTGAGAAATGGGAGTTAAACTCCTTGATAAAGTCTTATTAATAATTTTGTTTTAATAAGTTTTTGACAAAAATATTATGTCATGGTCAAATACAAGGGATAATGCTGTGTTGTACTTTGAATAGCATTGTGACTTTTAAAAAATCAAATATTTTAAGGAGGGTATCATGCCGGGACCAGGGGCATATATGATCAGTGAGGAAGAGAAAAAAGCTTTGATAGAAGTCATTGAAACGGGTTCTCTTTTTCGATACGGTGATAAAAGCGACCCGAAGTTTCTCGCAAAGGTGTGGCAGCTTGAACAGGATGTGTCAAAATACCTCAAAATTCCCTACACGGTAGCTGTAAATTCCGGTACAATGGCGCTGTGGATAGCCCTCGGGGCGCTTGGCATTGGCCCGGGGGATGAGGTGATTGTGCCGGGGTACACATTCATCGCATCGATAACATCTATTATATTCGCAAGGGCTGTGCCTGTTCTCGCCGAGATAGATGAATCCCTTACACTCGATCCTGAAGACGTGAAGAGAAAGATCACGCCAAGGACCAGGGCCATTATGCTCGTGCATATGCTGGGGAACCCCGGCAGGATCGATGAGATAAAAGATATATCTCAAAAGAATGATCTCTATCTCGTAGAGGACTGCGCGCAGGCATTCGGGGCCACGTATAAGGGAAAGAAAGTTGGGCACTTTGGTGATTTCGGCACCTATAGTTTTAATATTTTCAAAACGATAACCGCGGGTGACGGCGGGATGGTGGGAACAAAGGATAAAGGGCTTTATGAGCGCGCATTCGCGATTCATGATCAGGGGCATCTGCCTTTGAGACAGGGGGTAGAGCGTGGTTCCAGAACTGTTTTAGGGTTGGACTGCCGGATGACAGAGCTCGCGGCCGCGGTGCTTCTTGCGCAGCTGGAGAAGGCAGACGGGATGAAGAAAATGCTTAAAGAAAAGAAAAAGAGATTTAAAGAAGGGATATCGGATATAAAGGGTTTGAGTTACAGGGCAATACCTGACCCCGAAGGTGAGCTAAGTACTTTACTTACCCTGTTTTTACCCGATGAAAACACGGCACGGAAGGTCGGTGATGAGCTTGGCTGCGGAGTGGTGGCTGATTCCGGATGGCATGTTTACAACAACATGGAGCACGTGCTGGAAAAAAAAGTGGTAGACAGTACCGGTTGTCCCTATACATGCCCTTATTATAAAGATAAGGGTGGAAGTATGGAATACTCCAGCGGTATGCTTCCCAAAACAGATGCCCTGATCGGCAGAGCAATAAATATCAGTATTGGTGTGTTTGACGTCGGTCTTGGCTCCGGATTCGGTATTACCGTTACCAGCGATAACAACGAGATCGATGAAAAGATTGAAAAGTTCAGGAAGGCTGTGGGTAAGTATATTTAAAAATGGAAAATATTAAAAACTAAAGGTTCTTAGTGATAATGAAGTCCTACGGATACACGAAAATTCGATTGAAATACTTGAAAACACAGGGATTCATGTAAACAGCGAAAAAGTTTTAAAAACAGCCGGCAAATTGGGCCTTCCCGCTGACTCAGGTAATAATTGATAGAAAAGTAATAATCGGATTTATTGAAGTAATACCTAAGGTGGACAAGCTACATTCAAGATTATAAGGATATTTTCTTGCAAACTAAAGTTTGTGCCTATTGGGCAAGAAAATCAAAGTTAATGTACTAAAAACGACCATTTTTTGA
>JAUVYC010000192.1 GCA_030603285.1 Spirochaetota bacterium | reverse complement strand
TGCCTCTCACGGCTGGGCAGTTGGAACGAAACAGTACGAACTGGTGGACTTCTGGTCATTAAACCTGAAGGTGATTCAGCTCTGCCGGCTCCAGACACAATCAATTGTAAGAGAATCCTTCTTCCACACAGAAGATCATGTGCAGACTCTTCTGGAAGTCTTTCGTACCTTAAAAATCAGGGGTATCACAAAGCGCTACCCGGGCTCCCGGGTTTCATTTCAACAACATAAACAGGATTTCCTTTCTTTAGGTCTTTTGGGTCTGGTTGACCGAGCTCGGCCACCCTTTAGAAACTCCAAACTCGGGTTCAAAGAAGAGGGCTGGATTATCCTTTCTAAGATTCAAAACCAGGATAAGGGTGAGACGCACTATGTGAAGATTCTACAGTCAAAGATAATCACTGTTGATGCCACCTGCATCACCAAAATCTTTACCAAATGGAAGGTGAAGGATTTCCAATCGCAATTCAAAGGAGATATTAAGAAGCTTCTTGAACCTGAAGCTGAGATTCCATCTGGAGTATCTGCACCTTCTCTGCCTGCAGCTAAGGCTATACGATTAGATAAGGGCTTTATCTCTTTTCTGAAAGGTCTGGATCGCCAGGGTGTTCCTCTTGCAAATCCAGGCATCTTTCTTTTCCTTCCCTACTTGAATCGTTTGAAAATCTTTGAAAAGGCTGCATCTCTTATGGATTTGGATCCTGATCGAGGCTACAGCTGGTTCTCCTTACTTATTCTAAACTTGGGTCGAGTTTTTGAAGGCATTTCCAGTGTATCTAAAGCTTGCCGAACTCATGAACTAAGTCTGCCTCTCATGGCAGGGTTGGTGAGGATGCCTTCTAAAGATTCACTTTTAAATGGCTTGGCTGTGATTACGGACGCCGAACTGCTGAGCCTGAAAAGACACTTGACTCAAGCAGCAGCTCAGGAGGGCTTAATTGAAGGAAAACGAATCGCATTCGATTTTCACATGCGAGACTTTACCTCAGATGATGTAGAACTCAAAAACATCGGTAAAGCTCCTTCCCCTAAACGAAAGATATGCTTTCCTGGTTTTCGTCCCCACATAGCCTGGGATGTTAATACCGGAACCCCCATCACTTTGGAATTCCGCAACGGAAATGCACGGGCAACTACGACGATCAAGAGATTTATTCGCGAACTTTTGTCTGATTCTTTAGGATATCAGGCCGTCGAACATGTATATCTGGACAGCGAATATACAGCTGAATCTGTTTGGAAATTCATTGTTGATCCCCGGCAGGGGCTTAAAGCCCTTAAGGGGCTTGGTGCCGACTTAACCATGTGTATCAAACGAAATAAACGGGTCAAACAGTATATAGATGCTTTCCTGGAAACGAACCCAAGATGGCTATTCTATGATGAAGAGCATACTTATTCTGAGCAGACTTTTACTATTCCTATCCGTCAAACCGATAAAATACTCAAATGTGTCGTGAAGCGCAAAGAATCCACTGGGTCGCTGAGGTGTTTCGGCTCTACTCTTACCGGTCTTGATAGCAAAGGAATCCTTGGCGAATACAGGTGTCGGTGGACAATCGAAAACGGCATCAAAGATCTGATGTGCAACTACTACTTCGATAACATACCAGGTATAGACCCCCACCGCATCAACATTCATTACTTCATTGTAACTCTTGCTCGCATTCTATACGAAATGTTTTGCAATGACTATGGGGAAGCTTATAATCCTGGCGAGAGTAAGAAAACCATTGGAACGCTCAAACCAGAGTTTATGACGGGTGCTAACGCTGTACTTTCTCGAGTAAAAGATGAACTTATTCTCATGTGGAAGGACCCTTATCCGGAAAAACAACACCATGTAATAAAAGCACTATTTGATAAGCTGAATGAAGAGCAGATGCAGGGCTTCCCATTTTTAGGAGGATTAAGATTGAGATACGATATTGCTCTGCCCAAAGCAGAAGGACTACGAAATCAATTCAGGAGAGAACTCCTTGAAATTTGATTACACTTTTTTAAAGTGCTCCTTCGAAATAGGCCCCTCGATTTGTCTGTACACAGTTTGCTATGACTACTCTCCTATACACCTTTCAATCTCTCACAGATGATGAATTGGAGAAATACATCACCCATAAAGAGACGGCTGAGGCAAAGCGTTTTGAATATTTTATTAAATATCCGGCCCAAGACCTGAAAGTACAGCATTAAAAGAAATTGAAAATGCTTCCTTAATAAATAGATATTTTTCCATCCGTGTTTACAACAGAAAACGCAGGAAAAGTAAATAAAAACTCTTAATGATCCGATGGTACACCAAACTTCTTTACTGCTTCTTGAATAGGTTCACTCATAATATCTCTCCTTATTATAACAATTTCACATAAATGTTTTGATGATTTGCTGCTGTTTGTCAATAAGGCAAACCCTGTTTTCTCATGAGTATGATATTAACTTTGCCACATATTTTATTCTTTACCAAAAGCGTGAATACTGTAAGTGTAAACCGTATTTGTAAACATTTCAAATATATCCGGTTTTTTTGGTCGTACATTGTCCTGAGCCTCTCGCATTTGCAAGTGACAAAGACATATTCTTGAACAACCTCGGCCGTGTTTTCCTATTCCGGAGATACTAAAAAATACCCGGGAAATGGCGCTTAGCTGAATACTTGGAAAAGGAAGGGACAGCTCCGAATCCATCTGCAATTATGCTTCCAGAGATTACCGTAGCGTCAACGAGTGGATCGATACCGTTCCCGACGAAGAAGATCGTGAGCAGATTCGGCTGTGGGTAAGGAGAATCGAGAAGAGAAAATGCCCGAGGAAGAGTTCGAGCGCTTGATGGCGGGACTCCTCTGACCTGCGGCGAAACTGCGTGGTTTTTTTCCCAAAATCGCTTTCTACTTTTAGTAATTCATGAGGCTCGTGATGCGACCTTAATTTCAATCTTTTTTGAGAATATAAGTAAAGATAGCCCAGCTACAGAATTATCACTTCTGGATAAAATATGTGTTTTTTAAGTTTTGTTTTTCTCCCGCTTTTTTTTCAATAACTTCTCTAAAAATATTATAATGTCTTTTTAATCTTTGTATGTAATTCTTATCCTGTAAAACAATAGATTTAATTCTATCTCATAATATGGGCGCTAATTTTAACTGTGGGCTTGCAAGATTTAATATTGGACCTTTAAGTTCTTTAATGATTTTAGGATCATTGAACGCCATAAGATAACGAGTTTCTTTCTCTGCAAGTTCAGGGAAATGCTCATAAAATGGTATATAAGGCATATTTGTTATTCTCCTGTAAGATTCTGCTATACCAGTTCAAGTTGAATGCGGATGGACCCGGCTTCCACCAGCACAATCCTGAGCTCAGATTCTTGAGGGAATAAAATAGAAGATACTATCAGAAAACAAATGAATAACAGGAGTTATGAAGTCTAAAGGCCGATGATTGCTTCTGCGAGGCCGATTATAAATCCTAATGCAGCGCCGCTGAAGATGATAAAATTTAGCTCCGGTCCGGATGCTTTTTTAATAAGGGATTCAAGAACTGAAATATCAAATTCGTTAATCTTTTGTTCAACTATTTCTGATACCATGCCTTCATCAATGAAAGACTCAATCACCCTTTTATTGAAATAGCCGTCTTTATCAATTAATAGAGATACAATGATGTTTTTTATTACCCCTTTCAGAAGCGGAAATTCCCATAACTTGTTTTTATTTTTTTCTATAAATTTCTCAATAGCTTCATGTAATTTATCTTTGTCTATCTGCTTCCGTATCTCCTCACTGTTGACAAGATAGCTGTTTACTATCTCTCCCGCGCGTTCAGCTATTTCGGATTTTCTTTTTGGGAGCAGTCCCTGAATACCGAGCAGCTTTTTTTTAGGGTGAAAAAGCAGTTTTATTGCAATGAAATTTGTAATAAATCCTAATAAAGAACCAACAACTGGATATATAAGAAATCTTAGGTAGTACATGTTTGCAGGTAATATAACATTACAGCGTAAGCTTTCAAAGAGACTTTACGCTTAATGTATGGTACATTCAGTACCTGTATTGTTATATTCACTGCCAAAAGGAAGCCACCTCCTTTGGAGGCGGTCTATAATATTTTAAAAAAGATTAATTCAAAGGCTATGCCTTTAAAAGCCTTTTGGCTTGGGAAAAGCCACCTGCTTTGCAGGCGGTCTTTTACTTGCAATCTCTTTCGGGAGTTTATTGTCCATCTATTATATTAGTATCATAATGATACAACTTATATGCATCAAAATAACCCAATGTATAAATATTATTTCAGATATTTTTCTCGATATTTTATAACTGTTTTATATTAAAGAATTAAGGCCGTATTTTTAATTACACTGTTGGTATAAAATTTGCTATCATATATGTAAAGCACATTTATACAGGAGCTACTATGGATATAAATCGATTCACTGAAATGGCACAAGCCGCTTTGAGCACTTCTCAACTTCTGGCAGGTAAGTTTGAGCATCAGCAGATAGAAAGCGAACACCTCCTTCTTGCTCTATTAAGGCAGAAAAATGGAGTTGTTCCTCAGATATTGACAAAGCTAAATATTGATGTTTCAGTTGTTTTAGAGGAAACTGAGAGGGCTCTGTACCGAATACCAAAGGTGAAGGGTTCTGGTTCAGGGGGTGCAGTATACATTTCCACGCGTTTGAATACTCTCTTCTCCAGTGCTGAAGGGGAAGCCGGTCGATTAAAGGATGAGTATGTCAGCACAGAACACCTGTTTATGGCACTTTCAGAAGATCAGGGGGATGCGGGGCGGATACTAAAAAAGCTTGGAATAACAAGGGCAAATATACTTAATGCATTGAAGCAAATACGGGGCAATCAGCGAGTTACCACGCAGAATCCGGAGGCAACATATCAAGCGCTCGAGAGGTATGCAATTGATCTCACTGACAGAGCACGAAAGGGAAAACTCGACCCGGTCATTGGAAGAGATGAGGAAATCCGAAGGCTGATACAGGTGCTTTCAAGAAGAACAAAGAATAACCCGGTTCTCATCGGTGAACCCGGGGTTGGAAAGACAGCTATCGTTGAAGGACTTGCACAGAGGATTGTTAAAGGAGATGTTCCTGAAGGGTTAAAGGATAAGTATATCATCGCTCTTGATATGGGCTCACTCCTTGCAGGTGCCAGGTTCCGGGGGGAGTTTGAAGAGAGAATGAAAGCGGTCTTAAAAGAAGTTCAAGAATCAAACGGTCAGATCATTCTCTTTATTGATGAGCTGCATACAGTAGTGGGCGCAGGTGCAGCAGAGGGTGCAATTGATGCAGGTAATATGTTAAAACCACTGCTCGCACGGGGTGAGCTCCACTGTATTGGAGCAACAACTCTTAATGAGTATCGAAAAT
>JAUVYC010000194.1 GCA_030603285.1 Spirochaetota bacterium | reverse complement strand
GGCCAATAAGTGTAATTCCACCGTGGATAAATTCGGGATAAAGTACATTTGCCCCTGTAGAGTCATCCTCACCAATTCTTGCATCCTCCCCGATATTAGGAGTTACCCTGGAAAAGAGTTCACCATTATCGCACACTATAGCATTCTGAATAACTGCACCGCCCCCTATATAATTATTATCCATAATAATTGAATTTATTATACGGGCGCTTTTTCCGACTTTAACGTGGGAAAATAGAATAGATCGCTCTACATATCCTTCAATTATACATGAAGTCGAAACGTGTGAATTTTTTACAAATCCTGTTCCTGTTATCCTGGTAAGGTCATCCTCATTTAAAACCGAGGAAGGAGGTGTTTTTCTGATAAACTGCTCGAGATGATGCCGCAATGAAAAATGAACAGTAAAATAATCGAACACAGTTTCCAGTTTAATAAATAGAGTTTTAAATTCTACGCTTTCTGTTGAAGCATGAAGCGTTCCCTCGAGAACTTCCCATGTGCTGTCCACTTTAGAATCTCTTTGATTTATAACAGACCCCGTACCTTTTAATTTCTGAATAAACTTCGTATTATGCAAAAAATATCCAATAATATTCCTCTGCGGAGTTATGATCTCATAATTTCCATTTGGAAGATTTAATAAAAAATTCTTTAAATTTATCCAGTCAGGAAACAGCAGCCCATCTGCCCGCAGTATAAGAATACACTCATTCTGATGTAAATTCAGCACATTGCAAAGAGACCGGAAAACATCCGATTCATTTATAATCTTGATCTTATGTGAGCTGTATTTATATGACACATAATCTTTAATAGTTGTCATATCCCTGTCAGTTATGACCGACAGCCTGCTGAAACCTGCAGTATCAAAAGGTCTGAGATAACAATCAATGATTTTTGTTCTGTCAAAAACCTGGACAAGAGATTTCTCCCTGTTATCTGCAATTGATAATAGGCCTGGTTCGTTTTCTTTTATAATGACTAATACGGATATCTGTTTCATTAACTAATTTCTCCAAAAGATCTTCTCAATAAAGACTAATAGTATAAAAACAGGCACCTTTAATGCTCTTTGCAACGAATGAGAGTACAGGATCTCCCGTTTTGAAATCTTTTCAATATTCCAATTTTTTTTATAAGATGATCTTTTTTTCACATTTCCGGCATAAACATCAAACAATCCTTCTATAAGAATGATGAGTTTTGCATTTATTTTCCTCCTGTTCCTGTTTACCCAGATTTCTTCCTGAGGAGACCCGAGACCTATAAAAAAATAATCGGGTGAGGCCTTTCCAATTGCCATAACAACATTTTCATGATTATGATTTCGATAATTACCCCTCTGTCTTCCAATCACAAAGAGTTTTGGGATTTCCTTTTTAAGATTTATGAAGGCCCTGTCAATAGTTTGCCCTTTACCGCCGAATAAATATACATTCTTCCCAATTTCAACAGATTGCACCATTAGCATCTTTACAAATAGCGAGGGATCTATTACCTCTTTAAAAGGCCTTTTCATAAGATTTGCCGCCCAGAAAAGGTACTTTCCGCTCGGAATAATGAGATCAGCTTCCTCTAAAAACATTCGAAGCATTTTACTGCGTCTGGCCCTCATCAACAATAGAAGAGACATGTGAACTATGGTGTGTGATTTATAATCATGTAAAAAATTTTCTACTTTCGATAATGCTTCTTCAGTAAATACATTATCATATGGGATTCCAAGTATTCTATCTCTTTTCATTTTTTTCCTGAACTGCCATCCCCCATTTCTCACAGATTGTTTTAAACGTATAGAATGGGGGGGTGATTCCACTTCGTGGACCTGGCGGTTTTCTTACTTCTTACTCCATTCGATGCATGAAACTTTAATGTATTAACATACTATTCCATTACAGACACTATGCTTTCTCTATTCATGCAGATTGAATAATCCTATTTGCCGGAGTAAAATAAACGTATAAAGCCTGTCCCTACAATCGCAGCAGTTTCTGATTTGAGAACAAAATTTCCCATGGAAACAGGAACTCCATTTAATTTAATTATAGCACTAAGTTCATTCTCTGAAAATCCCCCCTCAGGTCCGAAAAAAAGATGAAATACCATGCCCTCATGGAACTCAATTGAATCCAATATACTTTTAATGTGAAAGCTGGATACATCGGTGCTAAACATCAATATATTTGGTATCTTCTCATTCTTAAATGTACTAACAATATCATGAAACTCAACAGGCAGATTAATTTTCATTACATTTTCCGATCCCGATACTTTTGAACCCTCTCTGGCAATCCTTTCCCATCGATTTATTTTCTCACAACCAGGATTAATACCTGGCACAGTTTTTTCTGTTGTAAGGGGGAAAAGTTTTTCTACACCTATTTCACTCAACTTTGATACTACAAAATCCATCTTTTTTGATTTTAATAAACCCTGGTATACATATAAGAGTACATTTTTTGCACTCTTAATTTTTCTCTGATATACAATATCACATATAATCATCTTTTGTTTAATATCTGAGGCAATAAGGTGATATTGACTTTTTCCGATAACGGCATCCAGTGTGGTCCCTTTGATAACCCTCTTTACATTTTTAAGATAGTGATAATACTCATCTTTAATATATACCTTTTCCCCTTTTAAACAGCTGATATCCAAAAAAATATTCTTTCCGGTAAACCGGTCTTTCCTCATAACCAATCTATCTCCTTTAAAACAAAAAAAATTGTATTTCTTATATCAGATATTTTGAGTATATCACACCATAAAATTATTATTAGTACAAATTTTAGTCAATTTTTTCAGCCATTTTACATGAAAATTTATATTTTTTTTAATATTCTCTCTATTGAAAAAAAATCAATAACATGGTAAATTATCATATATGGAGAAAGTACTTACTCCGAAAGAAAGAATTGTTCTTATAAGGAAGGGAAATGAATTTCTGAATAAGGGTGATATAGAAAAAGCATCAAAAATTTTTGTTACTACTTCTTATAAAGACGGGTTGATAAGAATAGGCGATTATTACTATTTTGATAAAAAAAATCCATTTAAGGCATTACACTTTTACCTTGAAGCGAAATATGAAAAAAGAATACGTGAACTTACAGAAAGAATGGCAATTATCCTGAAAAAATGGATTAATGAAGATAAAAAGTAAAATCCTCTGTTACAAATAAATCTAAAAAACAGATGAAAAAACATAAAAAAAATTACGTACAATGGCAGAAAATACCGGAACTTTCAAAATCAGGCTACAATCTATTAAAAGAAAAGCGTTATGAAGAGGCGGAGAGTAAGTTTCAAAAAATTCTCCGGATAGACAGAAAAAATATATATGCACTCGTCGGTATGGGAGATGTACATCGCGCAAAAAAGTTCTATGAAAAAGCAGTTGAATTTTATAACAAATCACTCGAGGTTGAACCCCTGAACAAATTCGCACTCATCGGATTGGCGGATACATACAGGGCATTGAGAAAGTATGATGAAGCAGTACGTATATGGGAGGAATATCTCTCATACAATGAACATGAATTTGATATTGCTATCCTTACAAGGTTAGGAGACACATACAGAAAAATTGGAAAATTAAAAGCAGCTATAGAAAAATACGAAAAAGCACTATCTGTTGATAAAAATAATCCCTATGTACTTTCAGGACTCGGACTTATATATTTTGAAAAGAATCATTATAAAAAATCTCTTACCTTCTGGACTCACCTTATAGAAATTAAACCCCATGATATAAAAGTTTTAACAAATATAGGCAACTGCTATAGAAAATTAAAACAGTTCAATGAGGCGCTTAAATATTTTTATAAAGCACTGGCCCTGGAGGAAGAAAATTTCTATGCACTTTATGGAATTGCAGATTCTTACCGGGGATTAAGAAATTATGGAAAAGCAGGTGACTACTGGCGCCAAATTCTGAAAAATGATCCCTATAACAGAAAAATCCTTACTCGCCTTGGTGACACTTATAGGAATCTTGGGAATACCAAAACTGCCCGTTACTACTATCAAAATGCAATAGAGAAAGAGTTTGATTATTATGCCATTCTTGGGCTCAGCATTCTTGACAAAATGGAAAAAAATTACGATGCTGCAATAGAAAACCTTATCCAGCTTGAGAAAATCTCCGGTTTAAATAACCAGCTGGCTCTTCTTTTATCAGAATGTTATATCGAAACGAATAAAACAGAGATGGGATTAAATATACTGATTGAAGCATCACAAAAAGGTATATCCAATGAAGAGATTAAAAAAAGATTGAAGATACTTAAACAAAAACAAAAAAATCCATGAATCAGAGCAAAAGGTGAAGAGCTTCTTAATTCCATTAACCGTTTCCCCCTTGATTTCTCTGTCTCCTTCGTTTCCTTCATAAAAAGACGGGACTTTTTAAAAACAGCTTTATCAACGGCATTTTATTTTTTAATAAGGAAGATATTACCTGGTAAAAGACCACCTCCAAAGCAGGTGGCTTCCTTTTGGCCGTGAAGTTAATGATGAATATGATGTGGGAATAACTCATGGTAAATTACAAAAAATAAGCGACGATACATACATTATGGATAAACAAACAATACAGAATTGGGTGAAGAACCATATAGAGCTCTCTTTTGGACGATCCAGTGGGCCTGGTGGTCAGAATGTAAATAAGCTCAGCACTAAAGCAACTGCAAAACTTTCTTTATCGAATATGTGTGCTCTTACAGATGATGAAAAAGACAGGGTTCGACTTTATCTAAAAAACAGGATAAATAATGAAGATAAAATTGTTGTCCAGGTGCAGGAACAAAGAAAGCAGCTACAAAACAGAGAGATTGCTATAGAGAGGATGACGAACCTCATCTTAAAATCTTTAAAGAAAAAGAAAAAAAGATTAAAAACCAGACCCACCCAGGCTTCAAAGGAAAAGAGAATTATGTTTAAAAAAATAATTGGTGAGAAGAAAAAACAGAGGGAAAAAGTAGATTATGATGAATAAGAAAGGGATAATACCAGCCCCTCCTTTTAAGACAGTACCTTGATACCGATTTTCTTACCTTTTAGGCACAAACTTTAGTTTGCAAGAAAATATTTTTATAATCAAGAATGTGGCTTGTCCACATTAGTGAAACAGGCAAAACTTTGTGGTTAATATCTGAATAGTCACGATATTTTTTTTGCCGTGTTTTAAGAGTTATGCTTGAACATTTTTCTTCTCTAATGTATTATTAATACAAATGAGCCTGCCTTACATTGTTTTTTACAGTCTCTGAAATCCAAAGGGCAATTAGCTCAGCCGGATAGAGCGCTGGCCTCCGGAGCCAGAGGTCGTGGGTTCGAATCCCGCATTGCCCGAAGGTAA
>JAUVYC010000252.1 GCA_030603285.1 Spirochaetota bacterium | reverse complement strand
CCCCTCCATGCTATAATATGTCATCTATCACATTATGTCAAACACTGTTTTGATTGCCATGGGTAAAAGACCACCTGCAAAGCAGGTGGCTTTTTCCAAGCCAAAAGGCTTTTAAAGGCATAGCCTTTTAATTAATCTTTTCATAAATATTATAGACCACCTCCAAAGGAGGTGGCTTCCTTTTGGCAGTGATTAATTGATTCTGATGGAACTATATTACATTCCTTTCATTCAAAACAATTTTCTATTATATTAATATTCATGGATATGAATTGGAGTTGAGAGATTATTCGATCCGACAAACAGTATTACAGCTATTTCTCAAGTGTTCGGGTTATATCTTATGCCTATATTCGAATATATGTGTAAAGAATGCGGAAAAAACTTTGAGGTCCTTGTCAAATCAGGAGATGAGAATATTTCATGTCCGCAGTGCAAAGGAGGGGAGGTTTCAAAACTCTTCAGCACTTTTGCATACAGGACAGCAGGGTCAGGGCCATCTTCAGGCCCAGGATGCAGCACATGTGCTGCAAAAAATTGTGCGCATTGTACCTGATATCAGCCAAACCTTATTATGAAGACCATAAAATAAAAAATAGTTGACAGATTTTATTTAATATTATAGAATCCAAATACTTAACCGAAACTCATCATAATCTTAAAAAAATTTCAGGAGAGGAGGTGAAAATTGTTTTATTCAAAATAATCTTTTAAAATAAGGAGAAATTTATGAAATCTAAAGGTTTAATCTGGATAATTGCTGCCATAGTAGTTGTGGCGGTAATTGTTGTTATTGTTTTTACGGTAATAAAACCAGCAAAAGTTGAAAAAGTTGTTATTGACGAAGGAGATAAACTCATTATTTATACATCCCTTGAAACCGACGAAACAGAAGAATACATAACGGCAGCAGAGGCTGCATTAGGTTTAGATATCGACTGGACGAGATTTTCAACCGGTATTGTTGGAGCAAAGCTCCTTGCGGAAAGAGAGAATCCCCAGGCAGACCTTACATACGGATGGGCTGCCACCTATACAATGGATTTTACACAGAGGGGCTTCTTTGAACCGTATGTACCAAAGGATGGGGATAAGATTCCAGCCCAGTTCAAGGATCCCAATGACTACTGGTATGCTATCGATATGTACATTGCAGGATTCTGTGTCAATACAGAAAAGCTGAAAGAGTACGATCTTCCGATGCCAGCCTCATGGAAAGATCTTACAAATCCTGTTTATGAAGGGCATTTGATTATGCCGAACCCTGCCAGTTCAGGAACAGGATTTTTGCAGGTTGCAGGTATCCTTGAAACAATGGATCCCGATTACAGAACAAAACCGGTTGCAGAAAACGAAGGCTGGAAGTTCCTGGAAGAACTTGACAAAAACATGGGCCAATACATCAAAAGCGGCTCCCGGCCTGCAAAATATGCTGCAGCAGGTGAATATGCAATTGGTATTTCTTTTGCTTTTTGTGTCGGTAACCTGGCTAAAGAAGGAAAACCGGTCGTGTTGGTTCTTCCAGCCGAGGGAAGTGCATACGAGCTTGAAACAAATGCTCTCATGAAGGGAGCGAAACATCCAAACAATGCTAAGAAGTTCCTCGACTGGGCGATTTCAGATGAGGCTATGTTGCTCTATTCAAAGTGGAAAGTTGGCGTTACGAAACCAGGAACTCCTCATCTAAGAGCTGATCTTCCAAAAATTGAGGAAATAAAACTCATTCCAATGGATTTCGATTGGCAGTCAGCAAACAGAGGGGATATTCTCATCAACTGGCAGGACAAGTTTTTAAGATAGTTAAATAAAAAGTAAGCACAGAATATCCTGTATATTATGTGCTTACTATTTTTTTCTTGGTGACCGCAATTAAATGCTAACCTTAATTCATATTGAAAGGTTGATTCTCTAATAAATTTTAATCCCTGACAGCGGCTTTTTTTAAATGTAATCAACACGCAATTCGTCGATATATTAATAAATTAAACAAATAGTACAGTATTCAATTACTAATGGAGGATTCAGATGGGTAAAGACCTTGTGTTAGAAAATCTCACAAAAAAGTTCGACCAGATAGTTGCGGTACGTGATATGAACCTTGAGGTTAAAGAAGCAGAGTTTGTCTGTTTTTTAGGTCCCTCAGGTTGTGGAAAAACCACAACACTACGATTGATCGCAGGCTTTGAAATCCCAACGAATGGTATCATCAGGTATGAAGGAAATGTTATAAATGATATAATACCACAAAAGAGGAACTTCGGGATTGTTTTTCAGTCATACGCCCTCTTTCCACACATGACTATTGCAGAAAATGTTGGCTTTGGTCTCAAAATGAGGAAAGTTCCAAAAAACCAGATCAATAAAAGAGTCGACGAACTTCTAGAACTTGTTGATTTAACTGATCAGAAATACAAACATCCTCCGGAGCTTTCGGGTGGACAGCAGCAGAGGGTTGCCCTTATAAGATCCCTTGCTACATATCCACAGATTTTACTCCTCGATGAACCTCTATCCGCACTTGATGCAAAGATCAGGGTAAACCTGAGGGCTGAGATAAAGAAGCTCCAGGTTGAACTTGGTATCACCATGGTATACGTTACCCATGATCAGGAAGAAGCCCTTTCCATCTCTGATAGAGTCATTGTAATGAATCAGGGATATATTGAACAGGTTAATAAACCCATAGAAATTTACAAGAATCCAGGAACTATATTCGTTGCAGATTTTGTGGGAACATCAAACTTTTTTGAAGGAGAATTAAGAGGCAATACTGTAATAAATAAGACTGCAGAACTCAATTTTGTGGTATCACAGGATGCGTTAAGCACTCTTCAATCAACACAAGGAAAGATTACGATTTCAATACGGCCTGAAAAGATTCTCCTGTTTAAGGGAAGAAAAAAACTTAGTGATGAATATGAAAAGACAAATATAAAATATGGGACAATCGAGGTTGTAACGTTTCTTGGTGTCATTGTGAGATCTCTTGTTGAGTTAGCAGATAAACATATTATAGTTGATATTACAGAGAAAGACTTTGAAAAAAGTCTGCTGAAAAGGGGGGAATCCGTTACACTATACGTTTCTCCGGAAGATTTTTTAGTGTTTCAGAGTTAAGGGGGTTTACATGAAAGATGATCAAAAATTAAAGATAGAACCTGTAAAGACATTCATACCGGACCAGACAATTGCATATATAATTGTTGCAGTGATTGGTATTTTTTTTCTAGCGTTCCTCATCTGGCCGCTATTTCATATATTAAAAACGAGCTTTGTCCCCAAAGCGAGTTTATTACCAGAATTTGATATTGGAACTCGTACAGGGGTATTTACTTTCAATAATTATATTGAATACTTCGGTAAAGCTCGAATTAGAAGATCTCTATACAATAGCTTTTATGTTTCGATTATTACAACTTTTGTTACAATTATTATGGCTTTTTTAGTTGCCTATGCATTGACGAGAACAACCATAAAGGGAAAATCGTTTTATAAAGCAGTTTCTTCACTCCCCCTTATGGCTCCATCTGTGGTTCAGGCTTTAGCCCTTCTTTCTCTTTTTGGCAGGAACGGTCTCATAACAAACTGGTTTGGTGCAAAATGGGATATCTATGGTCCAACAGGGATAATCATTTCTGAAATCTTTTACTGTTTTCCATACGCCTTGATTATTCTAATAACAACCCTATCTGCTGTTGATTATCGGTTAAATGAGGCAGCGGAATCATTAGGAGCAGGCCCGCTTAAAGTTTTCCGGAAGATAACATTACCCTCTGCTCGATTCGGGCTATTCTCTGCTGCAGCCCTTGTATTCAATCTTACCATAACGGATTTTGGTAATCCCATTGTTATTGGCGGCGATTACAATGTTCTTGCAACGGAAATATACATGCAGGTAGAAGGGTTTCAAAGGTTTGATCTTGGGGCAACGATAAGTGTAATGCTTCTTATACCGGCAGTATTAGCTTTTGTTCTCAATAATTACTTTACTAAGAGAAACTACGCTCTCATAAGCGGTGCTGCGCGACCCTTTTTAAGACCATCCAGCCAATCGAAAAAAGCCCTCTTTTCTGCAATCTCAATATTGATATCTGGTGCTATTATCGTCATATTTTGGGCTATTTTGTGGACATCTATTGTCGATGTATGGGGAGGT
>JAUVYC010000281.1 GCA_030603285.1 Spirochaetota bacterium | reverse complement strand
TGTGCCTAAAAAGCAAGAAAATCAGGATTAAGGTACTAAACTTATACGATTTTCAGGGAAAAATCGGAATGGCCCGCGGCATAGGTAATATAGCCGGCAGAAATATAATCAACAGGTATTTTGCCGAGTCTTTTTATTTTTTTTCTATTCATATTACCGGAAACTTCTATTTCAGTCTTTCCGTCGATATGTTTTACTGCCTTCTTAATTTGACTTCTCTTCATGTTGTCCAGCATAATTCTGTCAACTTCTGATAAAAGCGCTTCTTCTACTTCACTATGCGACCTTGTTTCAACCTCAATTTTGTAACGTTTACCGTAGATTGACCGCACCTTCTTAACAGCCTCTGCTATAGACCCTGTAGGTTTACCTTTTGCAGGTAAACCTATTGCAGGTTTACCTTTTGCAGCATCGATGTGGTTGTCTTTAATAAGCACCATATCAAAGAGCCCGTTCCGGTGGTTTTTCCCTCCGCCGTGAACAACAGCATTCTTTTCAAGCTCCCTCAATCCCGGAAGCGTTTTCCTCGTATCAAGAATTGTAATCCCCGTTCCCTCCAGGATCTGGACGAGCTTATTCACTTCAGTAGCTATTCCTGAAAGATGGCCGAGGAAATTCAGCGCTGTCCTTTCTCCTTTTAGAATGGACTTAATCCTCCCATTTAAAGAGACTATCTTTTCATTCTTATGGAAAGGTTCGCCGTCCTTTTTGTAAAAGGTCAAAGATAAATCGGAGTCCACAAATTCAAAAACTTTTGCGAGGGCTATACTGCCTGAGAGGATACCATTTGATTTTGCAATTACGGAGGCTTCACCTTCCTCTTCCTCAAAAATCGCATCTGAGGTTACATCAATGAGATCAGGTTTTCTAATTAGATCAGGTTTTCTAATTTTCAGAAACCTGTTCAGTTCCTCATCAGGACCGGTAACGAGGTCTTCAATAAGAGCAGCCTTTACAATAAGATCTACAGAAAATGAATCCATTATTTTTTCCTGATAGTAGGGGCAATTCATGAATTGCCCCTACATGGGTTTTCTTTATCCAATTCCCATTTTAAGGGATTGTTTATTTTGTTTTACATTCCGGATGTATATATGCGTTGTCATAGTTTTAAACCGTCCGATTACCTTTTTGCAGATCAAAAGGAGATACATAATCCCCATATTTTTTCTGAGCCTCTAAAAGCCGTTGTTTCTGAAGCCTCAAAACTTGAATTACAATATCCGGGGCGTCAAGAACATCATTCTCATAGATGTGAAGAATTCTTTCGGTTTTCGCAATATTCTCAGGGATGCGGAAAGTAAACTGCTTGATATAATCCTCTTTTGAATATTCTTTGCCCAGAACATCAGAAAAAAGCTTATTCAAATCCTCATATTTTGGAATGTGCCCTGTGGGAGTTTTAATAGCTGCAGCATCATTATGTGTCCGCAGCTCCATCCATTTCAGCCAGACCCGTTTATCTTCCCTCTCATTAAGCCAGTTTCCCTGACTGTCCTTTAAAAAGTAGTTCACCGAATATATCTTAGGAGGATCAGAAAGGCCTTTTCCGAATTCAAGATTGTCCTGAATATATCTTCCTATTGTGATTGAAAGAAAATCAAGGTTTGACATTGGATTAAACTTCCTCACCCCTTCCTGTCCGAGTGTTGCCGCAGTTGTCTCCGATTCGAGAGAAGCTCCCTTTGTGATAATCCCATGTTCCCAATCAAAGGATTCTTCAACAGGGACCAATGTGTCAGAGTCTCTCCCTCCGTAAACCATACCTCTGATCTTTACCCCTTCAGGATTTTCCATTTCAGCATCCCGGTTTTGAAGAAGGGTCATACTGAGTGTGAACCGGGCATTCTTATGGGATATATCCACAGGCGTACCGGCTTTATCCTTTTTCCCTTTATACCAGTTCCCCGAGTGGTTGATACCCTTTGCAGGGGGATTCGAATCTTTATCAATCCAGTAAACACCGCCATCATCAGTGCGGAGAACATTTGAAAAAATGATCTCACCCTCGGAATGAAGCGTATCCCACAAGATGCTGTCATCCTCCGAATTAATCCCCTGAATAATACCGAATATGCCCTTTTCAACATTCACCCCGTACACACTGCCGTTTTTTCGCCTCAGGTAAGCGATATCATCCCCGATGATCTTTTCCCCTACAACCATGGACGTTGATGTTTTTCCGCACATGGAAGGATATGCACCGGTAAAATAGCTTATTCTTTGATCCGGGCCGTTGACTCCCATAACAAACATATGCTCCGTAAGCCAACCTTCCCGCGAAGCCTTCTGTATTGCAAGCCTCATTGCAAGCTTTTTCAGGCCTATGGTATTCCCGCCGTACTGGGTGTTTGCACTGTAAACGGTATTTTCTCTAATATCAATATATATTCTTCTCTTCGAGGTATTGACTGATACACTGTTTTCCAGCTCTCCCTCGGAGTGAATGAACTTAAAAAAATCGGGAGAATCGCCTGTTCTTTTAAACTGCTCATACCCCTGCCTGTACAATAGATCCTCGTTGTGGGCAACGTATGCCGAATCAGTAAGCTGAACACATGGAATGGAAAATTCAGAGTTGAGAGTCCCAAGACAGAAAAACCGTACGTAGAGCTCATGTCCATTCATAATATCTTTTAATATAGAATGCATCTCTTCATACCCGCTTTCCCTGTCTATCGTGTTAATCGCTTTTTCGATTCTGGCACCTTCAGGCAGAAGAATTTTTGTGTTTATTTTATCACGTGCCTGGTCATAATAGCCGTCAAAGTGAATTGTGTTGCCTTTCATCTTAAGCCTGCTTTCCTCACCATTTCTTACGGCAGATTCACGTATGTATTCCAGGTCTTCCGGTTCGTCTGTTCCTACAAACACTGAAGTCGGATTACAATGCTCAATATACCGTGCAACAAAATTATGCATGGTTGGATTTTTCAGAGCGATGAGTTTATTGTACTGTTTTTCATCGAGTCTATCTTTTAATATTCTCTCCGTTTTTTCTTCCATTAAAGTCCCTTTTTGGTTTAATATACCCCCTATTTAAAAAAATAGAGGCAATGGTTATATTGCCTCTATCACAAGATTAGCGGCGCAGGGATTTGAACCCCGGACACTGCGGATATGAGCCGCATGCTCTGACCACCTGAGCTACACCGCCTTACCTTGAAATTTTTAACCAAATTCACTTTAATCTTTCAATAAAAGCTGATAAAGAAAACTCCCCTTGAAAGGTTAGCCAACCTATGATAAGGAGATTTTGATTCCTTGTCAAGGATAAATTGGCTGAGAATAATCTTACTTTTTTAGTAATGCATTCCTCTA
>JAUVYC010000238.1 GCA_030603285.1 Spirochaetota bacterium | reverse complement strand
CCCTCCCCTTGATGGGAAGGTTAGGAGATTAACGAATTTATCCCCTCCCCCCTGATGGGAAGGTTAGAAGATTAACGAATTTATCCCCTCCCCCTTGATGGGGGAGGGTTAGGGTGGGGGTGTCAAAGAATATACATGTTTGTTTTTAAATAACCTTATTAGAAATAAGTCAGAAACACTCATGAAATTCAACAGAGAAAAAGAGGTAGAGCACCTCATTGAACGCGAACTCAAACCTGATGGGATTACTGACGAACGTGTTTTACAGGCTTTATACCGGGTGAAGAGAGAGCGGTTCATTCCTCAATCCTTGAAAGATCGGGCATACGGGAATTATCCCCTTCCGATCGGGGAAAACCAGACCATCTCTCAACCCTATATTGTAGCCCTCATGACACAGGCCCTCGATATAAAGCCATCGGATAAAGTTCTCGAGATAGGAACGGGATCAGGGTACCAGGCTGCAATTCTTGCAGAACTTTCTTCAGTAGTATATTCCATCGAAAGGATTGAGAGCCTCTCTGCTTATGCGAGAACAAACCTCTACAGCCAGGGCTATAACAATGTCTTTCTCATAGTAGGAGATGGTTCTGTGGGACTTCCTGAATATGCGCCTTTTGACAAGATTATTGTCACTGCTGCAGCTCCTCGCGTACCTGATCCCCTCTTCTCCCAGTTAAAAAAAGGCGGGAAAATGGCGATCCCTGTAGGAGGCAGGTCTGTTCAGGATCTTCAGCTTATTGAAAAAGCATTGAACGGGAGGGTGTATAAATCCTCGCTGTGTGGATGCAGGTTTGTACCTTTGATCGGCGGCGAAGGGTGGAAAGATTAAAATGAACAGAATATCGGCCAGAACCTTTACAGCTTTTTTTCTTCTTATTCCTCTTATGCTTTCTCTTTTTGTTTGTAATTCAGAAGCCCAGGACAATGTAATAAAGCAGTTTTCAGAAGGACTCGTAAAAGAGGCCGAAGGGGACTATCTATCTGCGATTTTTGTCTTCCAGGATGTTCTGAAGATAAACCCCTACTTTTTCGATGCAAAAATTGCACTTGCCCGGTGCCTGTTCAAAACAGGAAATCTGGGTGAAAGTGAACGTTTATTACTGGAGGCACTTAAGCAGGAAAGAAATAATGTCGCGGCACGAAACATCCTTGGGAGGGTATTAATATCCCAAAAAAAGTTCAAGGAGGCCGAAGAAGTATTTAAAGCTGCCCTTGAAATTGAACCGGTAAATATTGAAACAAAATACGGCCTTGCAGACCTGTACAGAGCAAAAGGAGATTATAAGAGCGCCATTTCGCTGTACAATGAAATTCTCAAGGTGTACCCGCAGGAAGTATGGACCTATATTTACCTCGGCAATTCCTATACAGAAATGAAACAACTCGAACGTGCAGGAGGCTTTTTCAGGAAAGCCGTATCACTGGACAGTCAGAGCCCCTGGACTCATATAAATCTTGCCCGGCATTACTACCAAATGGGGTTGAAAAAATCCGGGATTGAACCGGCGGCTTCGGAAAAATTCTTTGATGCTGCAGTGTATGAGGCAGAAACTGCCCTTCATATTGAAAATCGAACCCCTGAGGCATATAAAATCCTGTTATCTGTTTATTTCTTTAATAAAGACTATAAAAAAGCTCTCGATGCCGGCCAAAATATTCTAAAGCTCAGAGGTGAAAACTATTTACTCCTTTACGATATAGGTTTGAGCTACGAACTACTGGGAAACCCAAAGAAAGCAGAGGAGTATTATGCGAAAGCACTTTCAAAAAGAATCGATGATGAAATTACACGGTTCAGGCTTGAAAATATTGTACTAGGGCTATACAGCCATAGCCTCTCAGAAAAGAAGAAGCTTGAGCTCTCTGAATTCCACTTTTCAAAGGCACGGTTCTACCTTGATAAAAACGTCATGAAAAAAGCCTTTCTCCAGTATAAGCGTGCTGTTCAGCTTGACCCTGTTAACCCTGAGCAAAGGCTTGAACTTGCAGAGCTTATGAGAATCAGGCACTCGTATGAGCTGTATCTCTATGAGCTAAAAGAAATAATCCGGGATACGCTTGACATCGATACAATTGATATTAATGATAGAATTGAGATCTATGCCAGCAGGGTTTCAAAAAATCTTGCTTCAAGCTGGCGGGTCGAACAATATCTGGAGGATGAAAATTCCCCGGATTTTATCCCCAGAACAAAAATATCTGTTGCAGTATTTGATGGCTTTATTACTGATAATATATACGAGAACTTTCTCCACAAGAGGCTTTCCATGACCTTAAGTGAAATGCTCTCACAGGTTTTGTTATCCTATCCGAAAATCGAGGCCTTTCACCCACAGTCCGAGGTTTTAACCCGGCAGGATGCACTGAAAAAAGCCCGGTCCTTAGGTGTTGATTATTACATAACAGGGGTAGTAGAAGAAAAAGAAGACTCTCTTAAAGTGATGCTCAACCTCTTGTCCGGTTTCAACGGTAAAGTACAGAAGACGCTCGAAACCTATTTCACCGGCAATGATAAGTTATTTCATACAGTGGTCTCTCTTGCAGAGGATATAAACACCAGTATACCGCTTAGGGGGCTGATCGTCAGGATGGAAGGCGACAGAGCACTCATAAATATCGGAGAATCCCATGGTGTTAAAAAAGATATGACATTCCACATTATCCGTGAAGGCGGCCTGAAAAAAAACCCCGAGACAGGAGACTACGTTTTTGATCCTAATGTATCCCTGGGCAGCCTCACGGTCACAAAAGTCGATGAAATGGTCTCAGAAGGAGTATACACCTATTCAGGGCTATATAACCGGGTGAATATGTATGATAACGTTATGTTAAAAGCAGAAGAAGAGAAAGATAAAGAGGCAGGTGAAAAAAATAAAAAGCAGTAGGCTGTATTTTATTTAAATTATTAACTATATAATCCGAAATTAAAATTAAATGACTTTACTTTCTGATATCAAAAAACGAACTTTTATTTTACTTTTTACTTCATCTCTCCTGATAATCAACATCACATTTATTCCCCTCCTCTCTGCAGACGAACCGATCCTGTTAAAGGAACTGAAAAAAGAAGTGGAAAATAACTCCGGATTCTTTATCTATATAGAGGTTATCACGAATCCAGAATCAAAACTACAGGATCTGTACGTTACTCCGGAAATTGGCAGAACATATTCTTCAGGTTCATTTATCTATGCAGTAGCACAGGCGGTTTCAAATATTACATCACACAGCCTGACCTACCGCTTTTATACAGGAATTACTATGATTGATGTAAATGGTGAGCTCTGGGCAATAAGCGCTGAAAACTGCAGAAAAATATTTAAGCTGGGAACAGTCGAAGAGCAGAACGCCATGCTGCAGAAGAGTCTAAAAAGGCTGCGATAAAAGTCTTATTTTCTTATGGAATAAATCTCATTATCAATTTCATATTCAAACAGATTTTCTACTGGAAATTTCTTCGATACATTTAATATCTCAATGCCTACTATTTTCCCATCATCGGTTGTATCAATATGTAATCCTTCAATAATCTCGAACCGTCCATTCCTATTATTTAAATTCCTCCTTATTAAATAAATAACAAACTATCCCCCTCCCTCGATGCTGACTTTTACCCATACGTGAGACCGTTGCTTATGGGCTAGCCCTGGCGGTCTGTAAGGATTTATACATAAGAAACCCTGTAGTGATATCTTGCAGGCGCTGGAGCCCTCTCCAAATGGTCGTTGTCCCAGGTTCACCATCGCCCTTGCGGCCCAGGAATCCGCCCATAGAAGCTATCATGCGCACTGCTTCGCGAAGGGAAGGAGGCTTGTCCGGAGGTGGTTCTCTCCTGACGTAAGCACACAACGCCTTCCATTTGTCTTCGCTAAAAAAAACATCGCAAGGGATATCGGACGTTTCTCGTCCTTGTTTGGTCAGCCAGTAGATCCGCCAAGCTACTACCATATCAATTGCCAAACAGGCTTCAAGGCGATCAGCATTATCCAACCTGTGATCCTCAATTCGACAGCCACTTTTCAACGTCCGATGATACACCTCAGTGCCCCAGCGGCAGGTATACCATGCCAAACGCTCCGTCGCCTGTTCAAAGGTGGACACCTCGACAGTGGTCAAAAGCATCCATTCAAGCGACGATTTGACTTCAGATGAATAATCCACCTCCCGGGCATACACAGCCCACAATGTCACCGGCGGCAGTTGCTTCTCCTTCGGCGGTTTCAGAGTAACTTTGGCAAAGTGCACCGCAAGCTTAGCCGTCCGGGCAGGAAGAGAGCCCTTCTGAGGAATGTAGATCTCCTGAAAACCAGCAACAGGTTCATTCGATAGTTTATCCCAGAGATGACCCTGTTCAACTCTTCGGTTCCGAGTTCGTTCTGCTCGAACCAGCAGTTTCGGACCCAAAGGATTCCGCTCTGCCTCATAGAATAACTCGTAGATGTCTGCTTC
>JAUVYC010000029.1 GCA_030603285.1 Spirochaetota bacterium | reverse complement strand
GGGTTTCAGGTCCCGGGATTTTATCCTGTTTCTCAATTAACTCCACAGACTGAGCTTCTAATTCAGGAAATTGTACTGCTTCCGATTTTTTCTCTATTATTACTGCTTCCTTTTCAATTTTTACAGGCTGCCAGGGCCTTTCAATTGTAACAAGCAGCGGTCCAGTATACTCCGGAATCTCATCAGGTATTACAGGAAGCAGGTACTGGAATGTCAGAAAGATCATTCCATGAAAAAAGAGAGCAATTAAAAGGCTCAGAAGCATTCGTTTCTTGTTTTGTTTTACAGCATACATTTTCTAACTGGCTTCCTTTTCCTCTCTTGTTTTAAGGTTAACCCCTTTAAAGCCATTCATCCGGAGTACATCCAGTACTTCGATCATTAAACTGTAAGAAACATTACTGTCCCCTTCAATAATGACGGTTTTAATCTCTTCGCGTTCTTCTTTAGTAAGCTCAGCAAGCTTATAGCCCAGGCCTTCAATAGTATACCGTTCTTTATTTAAATAGAGCTCATTTTCTGAAACAACTGTTAAAACAAGCTTTGTCATTGCAACCAGTTCAGATGATTTTGAGTGAGGAAATACCAGGCTGATGCCGGGAGTCAGGATAAAGGTAGTTGAAACCATAAAAAACACGAGAAGCTGGAATACCACATCAATGAGAGGGATCAGGTCAATATTGGTTCTTGTTGTTAATTTCCTTCTAAATCTCATTACGCTTTCCCCCCCAGTAACAGTACCAGCTCATTTACCCGGTTTTCCAGCCGGATAATTATATGATTTACCTTATTAACAAGATAATTATAAAAAATGATTGCAGGGATTGCCACAATGAGGCCTGCAGCCGTTGTTAACAGTGCTTCTGCTATACCCTTTGCAAGAAGCCCCGGATCGCCCACAGACCCCAACCTACCAAGCACGCCGAATGCAGATATATTTCCGGTTACAGTACCTAAAAGGCCAAGCAGCGGTGCAATGTGAGTTATCGTGCCCAGGGCAGGGAGATGTTTTTCCATCGATGGTATTTCAAGGTTTGCTGCATCAAGGATTGTCTGCTTTATCGTTTCAGAAGGATAGCTTCGGTGTTCTATCCCTACCCTCATTAAGTTGGTGATTGGAGAAGGATTGTTTTCACATATCGAAAGTGCCTCATCAAAATGGCTCTTCTGCAGTGTGGATTTCAGACGGTTGATCATCTTCTCTTCATCTAACCGTATCTTTCTGAAAAAGAGGAGCCGTTCAATGATAATTACTGCAGCGACAACAGAAAGAGATATAATAATCCACATTATTACTCCGCCTTGTTCTAAAATATCAACCATTTTTATCTCCTTAAAAGTTTATATGAACTTTCATGCTCAGTGTAAAACCGGGATCTACATAGGGATTCCAGTAATAACGGTGTCCGTCAAGTAAAGGATACAGAAGATCACTGGTCTCTACCACAAACCGAACAAACTCACCCAGCCGGTAAAAACCGCTGAGATCAAGGAGCGGTGCCTGGATAAAATCATTTACCCCTGTCGAAAAATCAACACCAGCTCCTCCTCCATACTTTCCCTGTTTTTCTATCATATTCATATCAAGAGTAATCCTGTGTTTCGGATAAAATGCAGGCCTTTCAAGAGGTTCCGATTCAAGTCCAGCCCGCGCAGAAAAACTGTCCGATATAATCCACCGGGCACCTATATCCACACTAAGCCTATGCGCTGGGACCTGATCAAAGGGAAAAAGTCCGGTGTTTTCATCTTCTTTTTTTAAAAAATTCGGCATGCTGCTGTTATCCATATAAGACAGCCCGGCATCAATTATCCACCCCTGGAATGGAATCCAGTTGGTCCGTGCATCGAAAAACCAACCGTGGTTATCCTCAAGAGTGGAAGGAATATCCCCGAGAGGATATTTCTTGAAAATATCTACCAGATTATACTCCAGAATTCTGTATCCGCCGCCTATACTGAGGGAAAGAAAGTCGCTTATCAATGCTGACAGTGTTAAATCAAAAGGAGGCAGATGTCCGGACTTTTCGCTCCAGAACCATCCAAGTGTACCATCTAAACGATAGACCTCAGAAAGATCCACTCCAAAATACCCCTGCACTAAACTTCTTCCCAGGGAAAGTTCTGGGTACTCTGGGATACTTCTGTAACTGAAACTCGGGAATATCCCGAACAGCCCTCGGGTAAATTGAAACTCCCCACCGAATGATGTTGATATATAATACTCGGTAACCTCTTCAGTACCGGTTATACCTTCCGTTAGCAGCTGATTTGCTGAAGAGGCCTCAAAAGATCCTTTCAGTATGAACCGGTCATTTAACCGGTATTCTGCTTCCAGACCTGCATCAATAAAGCGGTTAATTTTTGAATAAAAAACCCCATTGCCCTGAAGTCCTCTTTCCCTGTCGTTAAATGCTCCTTCTGTGCGAAGGTCTATATCCCATAAATTGAAGTTTAAAAAACTTTCAACACTGTCTTCTCTCATATTGTAGCCTGAGCCCGGTGATTTTGATGAAAACCCATCAACTGTTTCATGCTGGTAGAGTATTTTTCCTTCAGGTTTTTCTCCCAGAAAGTACAGGGATATACGGCTGTAGAATTGATTGGATGTGCCAGTTCCCAATACAGCCTCTGCAGTAAGGTACTTTCCCTCCTTTACCTGATATACAGACGCTCCTGTTTCCGGTATTGTAAAATCCATCTGCGGTTCTGCCACCTCCAGCTCTCCTGCCTCAGGAAGGGGAAACCGGAGCTCAGGAGGAAGGAGCTCTTCCTCTTCGGGCAATGCTGCTGTCACACTCTCTATACTCAGGTCTTCGATCTCAAGAATTATAGAGGGAAGCACAATTTCAGGCTCTTCAGGTTCCAAATCCTGAGAAATTCCGTAATACACTCCTGAAAACACCAATAAAGGTAAAATAAAAAAGAATATACCCCGCCTTTTCATTATTTATCCTCATTCGACAAAAGTTTTTCCCCTTTATGTGACCATTCAGTCCCGCCGAAATATTCCTCAAGCCTTTTTACAAGCTCCTGCAACTCTCTCTTTTTCCCTGCCTGTTTCATTGACTGAGCTGCCCTGTATATGGAGTAAGCCATAAAATCACGATCATCAGGATTCTTTAATGATGCTTTAAAAAACTCTTTTCCTGCTTTTTCGTGTTCGCCCTGTTTGTTATAATATTCACCGAGTAAAAACTGAGCCTCAGCCCCTGTGAGTGTATCATCCTGTTCCAGGACCTGGCTGAGCATCTGGAATGCACGTTCTTGTTTGCCGTTCTCTTCAAAAATATACAGCCGTGAGAGGTCTATCATCGCCTTTCTTCCCTCTCTTGTTTTTGCCCCGCCCTTTTTACTGATCCTGGCTGTCAGCTCTGCTTCCTGCCCTGACATACCGTATATGAGATATCTAACCTCTTCAGCACGCAGCTCTGCATTTACACCCTCAGAATGCTCGGGATATCCGGCAATGAGCTCATTCAGCAGGTTCAGTGCGCGCCGATATTCGCCCAGTTCCACATATACTGCTGCTGTTTTCTGAAGTGCATCCGACCTGAAGGGGCTTCTTTCATAGGAATTGATAACCATCTCCCATAGAAGCGCAGCTCCCCTCTTTTCATCAATCTTATAAGCAGCCAGCCCTTCCCAGTACAGTGCTGCATCAACAAGTTTCCCCCCCGGGAATTGTCTGCGGTAATTATAAAATGAAGACCTGGCCTCACTGTACTGATTATTATTGAGATAGATTTCACCTCTTTTATATAATGATTCCTCAGCAAGAGCACTCAGCCGATACGTCTTGTAAAACTCTAAATACTGATCTGCTGCTTCGTTAATTTTTCCTTTCTCACCCAGAATCCCTGCATATTCAAAGAGTGCATCGTCTGCATAGGGAGAATCCGGATTCCCAGTAAAAAGCTGTTTAAAAACCTGAGCGGATTCTTCATGCTTCTTCAAATTTCCAAGGCTTTTCCCCTGAAGAAACCGGGCCTTATCCTGCACCTTACTATCTTTTCTTTGTGCCAGTCTTGAAAAAAGATCCTGTGATTTTCCGTAATTTCCCAGGCTGTAAAAACACCAGGCAGCCATAAAGAGGGCCTGCGGGTAAAGCTCATGCGCAGGATAGGCTTGCAAGAAATCGGAAAACCGTTCTGCAGCAATTCCAAAATCGTTCATACGGTAGAGGGCCCATCCTCTATAATACTCCACATAAGCAAGAATTGTTGACAATCCAGCCTCAACCGTTTTTTCTTCAGTTATGTCTGCAAAAGATTCGAACGATTTTCTGTAGGATTTTAAGGCAATCTGTGATAACCCACTGAGATATTTAAGAAGCAAAAAAGCATAATGATCCTTTTGCTCAATATCGGGATGATTATCAAAAAGAAAACGGGCATGTGAAACAGTATCCACATACCTTTTTGCATAAAAGAATAATTTTACAAGATCAAGATGAGCTCGAATATCTTCAGGATATGATGCAATATATTCTCTCAAAGCTCTCACCGATTCATCTATTTTTTCCAATTTTTTTAAGATAAGAGCCTTCAGCCGAAGATTCCCGCCTCCAAAAGATTCTTCTCTCTCCTTGCCTGACAGCACAAGACAGTTCACTAAGGCAGCTTCGAATTCACCCAACCTGTATTGACAATACGCCAGCAGATAGTGCGCTTCTTCAACCTGTTCCGAGTCCGGATATTGCTCGATTACACGGCCAAGTATTTCAGAAGCTTTGGTGTAATTTTCATTATAAATATAGATATTTCCAAGGCGCATCATCACACCTGCTGATTCTTCTTCAGAAGTTTCAAGGTACTCATCCAAAACCTTCTCAGCAGATTCAGTTTCCCCCTTCCGAATAAATATCTCTGCAAGGTAAACAGGTACAGCCTCCCGGACCTCTTTGTACTCTCTCTGGTTCCAGATTTTATTCAAAAAATACTGGGCTAAATTAATTTCACCGCGATTATAACTTTCAATGCCTATCCGAAGCCAGAGATCCTTTAAAATTTCAGGAGACCCGGCAAACTTTTCTTCTGCTTCCACAATGATCTTCTCCATCCCGGAAAAATCCTGGTTCTGCTGTGCAATAATATAGAGCCTTCGGAATGAAGTGGCAGCCGCTTCCGGATGTGCGTCAAGGAGCTCCTTATAAACCTCCTCCGATTGATTAATCTCCCCTTTTCGCCAGAGAGCCGCCCCCCTGTATAGGAGAACCTTTTCTTTCAATACATCCGGGAAACCAGAATAGTCTATACTGTCCTGAAATATTATGAGATCGCCAAATGCCTCCTCTTTTAAAATTATATAACAATAGAGCACGGCTTCATACGGGCTTAATCCGGGAGGTCCTTTCATTTCTATTAATGCATTCATTGTTTGCTGCGCTTCCGAAAAACCATCTAAAGAGACTTCACAAAGGGCTTTATAGAGCAATGCCTGGGCCGTCAGATCGGTTTCCTCTGTATTTTCCAGAAAAACCTCCAGATTTTCTTTAGAATGAAGAAAATCACCCTGCCGGAACAGAATCACCCCTTTCCAGAAAGGAACATAATTAATGTATTTTGTCGCTCTGTACCGTTTTTCTATGGCATTAAAAAGTGATTTTGACGCTTCAAACTGCCCCAGTCTGAAAAAACATACAGCTCTTCGATACTGTGCATCAGGTACAAGATCAGACAGGGGAAACTTTTTCAAAAACTCATCGTACATTTCAAGAGCGATTGAGTAATTTTTACTGTAATACCTGCTTTCAGCTTCTGAGAAAAGCTCCATCTCCTGAGTAAAAGCCATCAGAGAAAAAGGAACTATAAAAAAGAGAATAAATAATTTATATGGGAAAATACGTTTTAATGAATACATGATGAGTTATCTGCTTTGAAAATGAAATTTATTTTGTAGGGGTAATTCATGAATTACCCCTATATTAATAGTTGGCCTTAATAAAAAAATATAGCGCAGGAATCCTCCATGTTCAATAGAAATTACATCGTAGGGGCAATTCATGTATTACACTAATTATGAACAGGATTGCTCTCTTATTCAGAAGTGACAAAGGAATCTAGAAAGGATTGAGCGAGTTTTGATAAAACAGCTCCCTTTTTTGTGATAGAGTAGTAGCTCCGGTAAGCTGAAAAGTTTTTTATATGTATTACCTTTAAATCCCACTGTTTCTTCTCCCTTTCCAGGATGATAGAAGGTATAAAAGCACAACCAACTCCATGGCGTATAATACTTACCAATGCCTCGGGGAGTCCTATTTCTGATATAATATTGAGATCAGAAAAGAATACGTTGTATTCTTCAAGTTTCTTCTCAAGAAATCTACGCACACCTGATTCCTTCTGATTTATTATTAAAGGAATCTCCTTTAACCGAGCAAGTGTTATTTCAGTGGGAATATCAAATTCCTTATGGGATACCAGTTTCAGCTCATCTCCGGAAAAACTTGTATAGTTCAATTCGTTATTCATAATGGCTCCTACAAAACCCAGATCAATTATCCCATTCTGAACCATGTATGTAATATTTTCCGTATCATTGAGCTCATAAATTATATAAGCATTCGGGTGCTGTTTTTTAAATTCTGCAATCTTCCGGTATAGTAAACCAGAGGTAGGTATATGGCTTGAACCTATCCTTAAATAGCTTTCATCCCCTTTGTCTATTATTGTCATTTCTTTTTCAAGGTTGTCTACCATGGAAAGCATGTTTTTAGCAAATTTATAAAAAAGCTTTCCTTTTTTCGTCAGTTCTATTCGCTTATGTTTACGGCGAAAAAGAGTGGAACCCATTTCCTTTTCCAGCCGCATTATCTGCTGCGTAACTGCAGGCTGCGTGAGGGCTTCAAGTTCTGCGGCTTTTGAAAAACTTTTAATATCGGCTATGAGGAGAAATAATTTTACCTGTTTTGTATTCATCAAATTATTCGCTACTTTGGATCAAGTTCTTTGCTTATATCCTCAGATTATACAGCATAAATTTGTTTCAAGCAATAAAGAAAACAATCAAAAAGCAGCCCAACATTCATAAACCCCAGGATCACCATATATGATAATACAATATTTAAACCTCTGTGCCCGATCTCTGTGGCCTTGATGCCTGCGGCCTTGATGCCTATGGCCTTGATGCCTATGGCCTTGTGACTCTGTGGCTGAATAGCTATTATTGTATATAGCAGGGACGTGTTTCAAACCTGCTCCAAATGACCCAAGAAAAAAACTGCTCTAAACTGTCATTAGGATATCTTCAATCTTTCTATCTATTTCTTCACTGTTAATTTCCTCATCAGTAAACAGAAAACCCGGCTTTAAATAATAAATATCATTATCCTGCTTTACCCTTTTTTCTCCACCCCCTGTGATATTAACAGCTATATAATCGCTTTCATGAACAGATTTTTTCTCTATTGCCTGAAGTAGAGAACCAAATGCCACCCCTGCCGCAGGATGTATATCGATTTTTTCTAACTTTTCAAAAAGCTGCTGTGCTTCAGCAACCTCATCATTCATAACAGAATACATAGCGCCAGAAGAAGCCTTCAATACATCGTACACACCCCCCCTTATTGAATATGGCGGTTTTCTATTTGAAAGTACTTTTGCACGTATATGATGGATATCATCTTTTGCTTTCTCCTCATCCATGGGTGGGATTGTGTCAAGTTTTTTATTCCAGGCATCAACCATAGGAATAAACGGGTAATTTTGCGACAGGTGGAGCTTCATTACTCCATCCCCGTAATTGCCGTTCCCATGTAATCTATTATATGACTCCCATGCGGCGATTCCGCCGGTACCTGAACCGATTGCCTGAAAATAATGATCAGGCATCCGCCCAATTGTATGCGCTGCATCAAGGATTGTAGTGGCCATGCCATCTCTCCGCGCAACGTTCTTTGCACCACCTTCGGGGAAATAACCGTCCATTCCCGAAATTTTCCCTGCAAGCTTTATTGCATCACTATAATCACTATCTCCGCTTGCACAAATGAGTTTAACATTTTCCCTGAAGGGCTCAACCGACCATATTTCATTAACATTCATTTCAGGTATTATAAGGACAAGAGGAATACGGTTTTTAGAACAGATATGTGCAAAAGCCCTTCCCGTATTTCCGGCTGAAGCCACAACAATTGTTCCATTATGATTCTCCGGGACCCTTCCCAGTACAGAGGGGGCCTCGAGCTCCTTAAACGAGGCTGTTTCCATATAGGCATTCTTTTCCGGCCAGTATCCGTTAAATATAAAAAAAAGATTTTTTAATCCAAGATGATGAGCCGACCTTTCACTTTTATACGTTACTGGTGCACCCTTCACATCAAGCGTTCTCTCCACAGGTAGAAAATCTACAAATTTAAACATCCCGGGATTATCTTTTTTTACCGAAAATTTACTGTTCTTATACATAGTCCTCAATAGAGAAGGTTTGTGGTTTTCATCACAATCCAGGCGTAAATAATCATCCTCATATTCCTTACCGCAAAGAAGACATTTTAAAATATATTTTTCCATTATTTTCTCCTTGTTCTTTCACGGGTATTTCACTGCTTATAAAACATACTTTATGCATGTCTTTTAAAAAAAATGGGTTAAGTACTTTTTAAACTAAAACATTCATAAAGGAAAGAATACCCCTTTCAGACAGGAGACTGATAAAATGTTATTATAGGTTATCTTGATTTATAACAATATCTTATAGCCAATTCATGAGTAGCCATGGTCAATTCATGAATTGCCATGGTCAATTCATGAATTGCCTAATGAGGCATTGATTTAATATAGATATCCCTTTGCGGAAAGGGGACGGTAATTCCTTTACGGGCAAACATCTCAGTAATGGTAAAACGAAGTTCGCTCTCTGTACTGAACCTCTGTATCGGATCTTCAATCCATGCTAGAAGTTCAAAATTGAGGGATGAATCGCCAAAATCCTTGAACAAAACAGTTGGCTCTGGATTTTTCATTACATTTACAGTATCATGGGCAGCTTCAACAAGGGCTTCTTTTACTAAAACGGGTTCAGTACCGTATGCAACTCCCACATTTATACTGATCCGCAGCTTTAAATCACCATAAGACATATTCTCAACAACAGCATTAATAAACTCAGAATTGGGTACAATAAGGTGTTCATTGTAGATGGTTCGTATAATAGATGCTCTTAAATTTATTTTCAAGACCTGGCCAATAGTATTACTCAGCCTAACCATATCTCCCTCTTTTATAGGTCGTTCAAAAAGAATTACAATACCTGATACAATATTGGCAGTTATATTCTGCATACCGAAACCAATACCTATACCAAGGACACCTGCAAATACAGCAAGTGCAGATAATTTTATACCCATTCCCTGAAGTGCAATGATGATTCCAACGGTAATTATTAAATAGCCTATAAACTTTGAAAGAGAAAACCGCAGTCCTTCTTCAATATTGAACCGTGGAAATACAGTTTTATCAAAATAGTTTCTTGCAATTTTTGAAAGTTTTATCGAAACCCCTACCACAATGATCATTATGATTATGGTAATGAGGCTGATTTGTGTGTCTGCTATGGTAAAAAGTTTGAAACTCAGAATAGCATTAATAAAATCAAAGATGTTGTCTACCCTAACACCGATAATGCGAATAATAGCGAGAAAAACCAAAAAATGAACAATCCATTTTATAACCCTTGTTATTGTTCTGATAAAACCCTTTTTCAGCAAATCCTTTTTTTTCAAAAACTTATTAATGATTCTGAAGAGAGTGAAATCGATAAAGATGATTGGAACTATTAACAAGATATCTAAAATACTTATTCCGTATGCACCAAATGTAACAATATCGTTTATTAAAAATAATTTCAACTGATCGATCATACCAATATCCTGTAAGATAAAGATGCCTTTTCAACCATTATCGGCAAATTTCTATAGTGCGAAGGAAAAATCGTGGTTTAATAAGTTATATTGAGGAAGGTCATTCAAGGAGAGCATTGATCTCCTTCTCTGTTCTGGCGAGCTCAGTATCAACATCAGCTTCAGCCAGAATGACCCGTTGGAGCATATCTCTAACCAATTTATTCATCTTTAAATACTCGTGGTGATTTGGAAGCGGCCGCCCATATTCAATTCCTTCAATCGGAACCAGATAATTGGGATTCTTTTTATGGAATGCTTTAAGCTCCAGAGAGTTCAATGCAGATTTTCTTACCGGGATGTACCCTATTTTTTCATGAATTCTAATCGTATTTTCTTTATTAACACACCAGAACATGAAATCGTTAATAATCTTTCTTTTTTTCCTGCTTCGCGAAAAGTTTATAAGGGCGGAGCCTCCGATAACGGTGTATCTTTTTCCGTTGATAGAAGGCATCGGGGAAATTCGTAACGTCCATGGAAGATTCTGTTCACCATAAGAGATACCTGCACATGTAAACGGCCCCATAGCAAGGTTGCCTGTAAGAAAAGCTTGCCCGCCTTCCCAGTCTGTCCAATTCTGAGGCATGATTTTGTGGATAAAAACAAGATCACGCAGCATGGTAATTGTCCGGGACATCTCCTTTGAAGTCAGTATTATGCGTTTCCCATCATCAGAAAATAGTTTTTCTCCATCATTTGCCCAGAAGAATGGTAATATACCATAAAACCCGTCAGTCCAGAACGTCAGTGCATATTTATCAAATTCACCATCCCCATCAGTGTCCTGTGTAAGCTTTTTCCCCATTCTTATCATATCTGCCCATGTTAACGGCGGCTTATCAGGATCAATTCCCGCTTTCGCAAAGGCGTCTGCATTATAAAAGAAAACAGTTACACTTATGCAGAAGGGCACTCCGTATATTTGTCCTTTTCTTGTGGTAAGCTCCCAAAGTTTTTCCAGTATATCTTCTTTTTGTTCACGAGGTATTATTTTATCAATCGGGTCAATGAGACCATTCTCGATATATACGTCCATGTATTCAATCTGTACCTGCGCAACATCTGGGAGCTGGTGCGCAACTGCAGCAGTAAGCATCTTCACCTGCATGTCTTCAAAAAGCCCCTGGAATACAGGTTTTATTCTTACATTAGGGTGGGCTTTATTGTATTCATCAGCCATTTCCTCAATAAGTTCCTTTATATGGAATCCAAGACTGTGCCAGAAACTAATCTCGATCTTTTTTGCATAGATAGTTGTTGCAGCAAGAAAAAAAATTAGTATCAAAAGAATCTTTCTCATACCATGACCCTTCCGAACCATAATACCAAAAATCTACATCATAAACCCAGAATTCGAAATTTAATTGTTTATAATATCTATAAAACTATAATATATTATTCCTAGAGAAAAAAAACATTATTTTTCAGAAAAAAAAGGAGGCTGCGTAAAACTTCTTCAATACTCGAGGGAATCGGGAAGCCAGTATGAATAAGAGCGCTAAATATTTATTTATTTCAAACGGGTATGGTGAAGATATCGTGTCCGCCCACATCGCAAATACTTTTCTTGAGTATAATCCTCAAAGTACGATAATGGGATTTCCAACAGTTGGTTCGGGGAAGTTTTATATCGACTCAGGAATAAAGCTTGCAGGAAAAGGGCCCGAACTTCCAAGTGAAGGATTTGTAAGAAGCCTTAAGGACTTTTTTGTTGATGTTAAAAAAGGATTTTTTTTAAAAACACTAAAACTGGGACTATCGTTACGGAAAGTATCGCAAAACTTTGATTACCTCATAATTACCGGAGATCCCTATCTTCTTTTGTTTACAAGTATGTTTACCCCTCATAAGAAAAAGAATAGAATCTTTATTGGAATCCAGCAGTCTGAGTGGTATGGTTCGAAAAAGCCTTTTAAACAGCATTACTGTTTTATTGAACGGCAGTGGCTGAAATGGTTTTCAGGCCTCGTATTTGTAAGGGATCATAAAACAGAAGATTATTTACGAACAAAAGGGCTTGATCATGTAACATGCACTGGAAATCCAATGATGGACTGCTTTACCATTTCCAATCAAAAGCAATTCCCCCGAGGCAGAGAGGTGATTGGAATACTTCCCGGAAGTAAAAAAGAAGCTTATGAAAACCTGAAAATCATTTTTGCAATAATAAGAAACTTATATAAAAGGAAAATAAGGCCCCTTTTTGCTATAGCTCTTTCTCCGAACTTAAAGTCCGACACAATTGTGAAGGAATTCAAACTTGAAAACCGTACCTCAAATTCAAATGATATAAATAACACCTACACAGTATATAAATGGCCCGAATCCGGAGCAGATATTGTTATTTCACAGAAAATTTTCGGGGATATAATAAATGAATCGAAAGCAGTTATCGGGCTTTCTGGCACCGGCAATGAACAGGCTGCCGGGCTTGGGAAACCCGTATTTTCATTCTGGGGCAAAGGGCCGCAGATAACAGAAAAGTTCCTGGTAGCTCAGAAGAGGCTCCTTGGCCCCTCGCTATTTATTTACCCGCCAGAGCCGGATCGGATAACAGAAAAGATCATCGAAACAATAAACGATTCATCTCTGTTAAAAAAAATCAAAGAAAACGGCAAAATGAGAATGGCAGGAGTAGGGAGCATTGATCTTTTAGTCAAGAAAATAAAAAATTACATAATGGTTGTTCTCTGAATTTTAAAGGTATCACATGATAACTCTTTTTAACATATTCACTGCCAAAAGGAAGCCACCTACTTTTAAGGTGGTCTATAATTTTTCTAAAAACATTAACGCAAAGGCTATGCCTTTTAAAACCTTTTGGCTTGTAAACCACCACCTGCCCGGCAGGTGGTGGTTTACTCTCTGTATATTGATATTGTTCATTTTTAACTGTAATTCCAGGGGCACAACGACAGATTCTGTCAACATTCTTGTCACAAGAGACAGCTTAAAAAACGTAGAGATCGCACTGGAGCTCTATAAACGAGAGTTCGGGGAGTATCCTGAATCTCTTGAAGAACTGTTAATAAGAAAAGGAATTACAAACCGGAATATTATTCAGGATGCATGGGGACGTCCATATCACTACGTGAAAACAGTGGACAGTTATATACTGTTTTCAAAAGGAAGAGATAAGAAGCCCTATACCCCGGATGATGTGCATCCCCCACAATGATACCAAAGCGTCATTTCTTTACCGTTCCAGGCAAATCTCAAGGATTTCATAATATTAATTAAACTTACTGCTGCATATCTTACAAGAAGGGCTTTTTTCTAAGTGTAACTCTTCAAACGTTAGATTGTCTCCATCCAGGACTATCAATCTGTTTTTTAAAAGAGTCCCTCTGCCGGTTAGATACTTAAGAGTCTCCTGCGCTTCCAGACATCCCATAATTCCAGCAGTTGTCCCTACAACAGGAAGGATTTCAGGAGGAGGTGCATCCGGGAATACACACTCCAAACAGGGCGTTTCCGGTGAAAAAATGAAAGTAATCTGTCCTGCCATTCCATAAACTCCCGTATGTATGAATGGACGCCCTGCATTTACAGCATATTCATTAACGATATACCGTGTCTGAAAATTATCAAGGCAATCGATTATTATCTGTGCGTTACCGGCAAGCTTTGAAATATTCCCCTTTTCAATCTTTTCAAACAGATGTACGATCTTTATATTAGGATTAATCTTCGATAAGGTCTGGGCAGCAGACAGCACTTTCTTTTTTCCTATATCATCATCAGTATAAAGTATTTGGCGGTTCAAATTTGACAGCTCTACTTTACCGGAATCGCAGATTCTGATACAGCCGACTCCGGCTGAAGCCAGGTAGATGGCAACGGAACTCCCCAGTCCGCCTGCTCCTGCAATAAAGACAGTCGCCTTCTTTAATTTGATTTGACCTTCCTCGCCCCAGTCAAACATGATCATCTGACGGTTGTACCGATTTTTTTCACTATCATTTAACAGTATACGATTATCTTGCATCAAACCAGCCCTCTCTCTTTTTACCGGGATGTCTTTTATATAAAGCGTTGAATATCAAGTATTATCCGCCGGAGTTTTACATAAAGCGTTGAATATCAATTATTATCCGCCGGAGTTTTATATAAAGTGTTGAATATCAAGGATCATCCGCCGGAGATAGGCGGGAGAAGGCAGATAGTATCTCCTTCTTTAATTTCAGTGGACAATTTCAACGGAAACTGATTCCACCCTCTTCCATTGAGGATTGCCATAATCTCGCGGTTGGGCAGCGATAAGGCATAACGTTTATTCAGCCATTCAGCCACATCCCGCAGGACACTGCCCAGCGGGAAACTAACCTCTTCCTGCCTTCGACCTGTCCTGTCCCTGATGGTAACAAGATATTTTATCTGGACTTTAATGTTGGCTTCTGAACTTTGCATTTGAGATGAATTCACTCTTAACCTACCTTCCGGAACTTTGTAGTTGACGGCAGTCTTAAAATCTCTGTTCGTGCCTCATATCCATAATCGGCAAAAGGTTTGTTTAAAAAATGTATTATGGGAAGCCACATGGGGCTGCCCCTACATACGTATTATTATATAAGAATATTTTTTTATGTCAATTATCAAGATCTTTACCTCTACACAGGATGCCCGTACCATAAAATTGAACTGTTTCCCCATGAAAAGACAAGCTCATAAAATGAGAATGAAGGATTATCGGTCACCACCTGTCCTGTGACCATAAATACTGTTCAGGATATTCTCCAATAATTCTTTCAAAAAACATCATCACCCGTTCAATCCCCTGTTCAATATTATTACCATTAATATAGAAAGGTTCTTCAAAGTACAGTGCTATCCGATTTTTTTCACTATCATTTAACAGTA
>JAUVYC010000270.1 GCA_030603285.1 Spirochaetota bacterium | reverse complement strand
CCTGGAATGCAGCATATTTTTACCATAAAAGAGTGAGGAAAAAAGAAAGATGAAAGTGTATTGTATATGTTGAAGTTAAATATTAAAACAGTTATTTACATCAGCAAAATATTTTTAGACTAATGGGCTTAAGTTGTCTATTTTGGATAAAGAAGTTTGTTTTGTACAAAATAGTAATACTGTACACAAGCTAAATATTCTGTTTTTCTTTTAATTTTAAGGCACAGATTTCCCGTGTAGTGTGTGAAATAATAATGCGATCGTTCAGAATTTTCTGATCATTCTGTAGTTTTTTTTCTAACGCTTCTAGCAGCTCATGTAAAAAAGAATTGTCTTTTCCCAATCTATAAATGACCCACCTTCCTTCTTTTTCATCCTCTATTAAACCGATGTTCTTCATTAATTTGAGATGTGCGGATATTGTTGAAAGGGCGATATTTAGCACCTCATATATTTCACAGACACAAAGGGGCCGCATCTTCAACATTAAAAGAATCCTTAACCTGTTTTCATCGCTCAAAGCCTTAAAAATATTTAAATAGTCTTTCATTGTTGCACCTCGTTTATCTTTATCGTAATATTTTTTTATTGACAATATAAAGATATTTCTATATTATGTGAAATATAATAATATCTTCTAATAATGTAACCGATTTTTGAATGAAAGAAAAAACATGCTTTATTCTCCTGGCTGTGATATTTATAGCCCTCTATTTTATTCCGTTTCACAGCAGCACGGTTTATCGTGCTTTGCTTGAGGCGTTACTTATGCTACAGGAATATGCCAGAGAACACGTTCTTCTCTGTCTCGTTCCGGCTTTTTTTATTGCAGGCGCAATTGCAAACTTTGTGAGCCAGGGAGCAGTAATAAAGTACTTTGGAGCACAGGCTAATAAGGTTATTTCATATGCAGTTGCATCAGTATCCGGGACAATCCTTGCCGTGTGTTCATGCACCGTATTACCACTTTTTGCCGGTATCTATAAAAAGGGTGCAGGTATTGGCCCTGCAACTGCGTTTTTATATTCTGGCCCGGCCATCAATGTTCTTGCAATTATCCTTACGGCCCGTGTTCTTGGATTAGAAATTGGAATAGCCCGTGCTGTTGGAGCGATTGTGTTTGCTGTTGTAATAGGCCTGCTCATGCATATTATTTTTATCAAAGATGAGAAAAGCAGAAATACAGACAAAGAGTTAGCTTTAGATGAGGAGGAAGAAAAGTCACGACCGCTCTGGCAGATGGGGATCTATTTTTTCACCATGATAGCCATTATTGTCTTTGTCAATTGGGATAAGGATGAGAGTATACACCTGTGGAATATTATATATAAATCAAAATATTTCATCACAGGTGCTTTCCTTATTTTCCTCATGTATATGATACTCTCATGGTTTAAAAAAGAAGAGTTAAAGGAATGGACAGTTTCTACCTGGACTTTCGCAAAACAGATACTCCCACTACTTTTTGCAGGTGTAATGGTGGCAGGATTTCTCCTTGGCAGGCCGGGACATGAAGGAATTATTCCCTCAAAATGGGTTGCCAGATTGGTAGGAGGAAACATCCTGAGGTCAAACCTTTTTGCTTCAGTCGTAGGAGCATTTATGTACTTTGCTACTCTTACTGAAGTTCCAATATTACAGGGCCTTTTGGGAAGTGGAATGGGGAAAGGACCTGCATTAGCTTTACTGCTTTCAGGTCCTGCTTTATCGCTGCCAAATATGCTTGTTATCAGGAGCGTTCTTGGAACAAAAAAAACTATCGTATATGTAGTGCTTGTAGTAACCATGGCTACCTTCAGCGGTATGTTTTTCGGAAATTTCTTTTAGCGTTTGGCATGGTAATTTTTTGTAATATAGATGAATTAAAGTTTATTCCATGCTTTTTTACTAAGTGATCAGTATGTGAAATATAAAAAATTAAATCCTGATATAGGGGTGAGATTATGGTCATAAAGATTTTAGGGACTGGGTGTCCTAAATGTAAAAAGCTTGAAGCGAACACGAAGGAAGCGCTGAAGCAGGCAGGGGTTTCGGCAGAAGTGAAAAAAGTAACTGATTTAAATGACATAATGAAATATAAAATAATAATGACTCCGGCACTCGTTGTGGATGAAGAAGTAAAATCTTCAGGGAAAGTGCTTACGGCTGAACAAATAAAAAAAATCATTAAGGGGGAATACAATGAAAAATGAAAAAGGATTAAATGTATTTGAAAAATACCTTACTGTGTGGGTCCTGCTCTGTATCGGTATTGGCATACTGCTTGGGAGAACAGCACCAGGTGTTGCTTTTAAGCTCGATTCGCTGTCAATTTACCAGGTATCCATCCCTATCGCAATCTGTTTATTTTTCATGATGTACCCGATTATGGTGAAAATTGATTTTACTGAAGTGATAAGCGCTGCTAAAACTCCTAAACCCGTTGCCATGACCCTTTTTATCAACTGGGCTATAAAACCTTTCACAATGTACCTCATTGCGAGCCTGTTTCTTGGTTATTTTTTCAAAGACCTTCTGCCTGGAACAGAAATTACAAAAACCGGGCAGGAAGTGGAATTATGGAGAAGTTATATATCCGGAACCATATTACTTGGAATTGCACCCTGTACCGCAATGGTGTTGATGTGGAGCTACCTGGCAAAGGGAAACGACGGACTCACACTCGTTATGGTAGCCATTAATTCTATTACCATGCTCTTTCTCTATGCTCCGCTTGGAGGATTTTTACTGGGTGTGAACGCAATGCCTATCCCATGGAAAACGATTTTATTATCAGTGATGATCTATGTCGGCTTACCCCTTATTGCAGGATATTTCAGCAGAAAATTTATTATCAAGCGAAAAGGACTGGATTGGTTTAATGAGAAGTTTCTCCATGTGCTCACTCCGGTGAGTATTACAGCGCTGCTAGTCACATTGATCCTCCTGTTTTCATTCAAAGGGGAAATAATAATCTCTAACCCGCTTACTATACTCTGGATAGCCATTCCTCTCTTTATCCAGACAGTATTTATATTCAGCATCGGATACTTTTTATTGTCCCGTATTCTGAAGCTTTCCTACCATGATGCAGCACCAGCTTCCATGATAGGAGCTTCTAACCACTTTGAAGTGGCAATTGCAACTTCAGCAACACTTTTTGGACTCTCCTCGGGAGCGGCCCTTGCAACTGTTGTCGGAGTCCTGATTGAGGTTCCGGTTATGCTCATGCTTGTATCATTATGTAAAAAAACCTGTTATTTATTCAAGGAGTGCAACCTGGGTCTCCCGCAGTGCAAAAAAATGAGGAGATTACATGGCGATGAGAGGGCAATATGAGGGAAAAAGGTTATTCATATAAGTATCAAAAAAATTAATATCGTTACATCACTGCCAAAAGAAGCCACCTCCTTTGGAGGTGGTCTATAATATTCCTAAAAAGATTAATTCAAAGACTATGCCTTTAAAAGCCTTTTGGCTTGGAAACCACCACCTGCTTTGCAGGTTGTCTTTTACTTTTGCCCTACATCAACATCCTGTTTTAATGGAGAAAGAGATGCTGAAAGTCAAACCACACCCTGATTATCCTCCGGAAGAAGGGAGGTATGTACGTGGGAATGACTGTTCCCCGGCGGTGGTCGTAATCATTCTAAATCGTGCTGAAGATAAAATTCCTCCGGAAATTGAAGAACTTGTGCGGTCGGGTGTAGAAAGCGGCGCAGCTCTTTCAGGAACAGTA
>JAUVYC010000140.1 GCA_030603285.1 Spirochaetota bacterium | reverse complement strand
ACATGCACCTCTTCTGGATAGTTGCAGGCTGTTTTTCGCAAACCCGAACATTGTGCAACGTTGTACCAATTTTTATTTCCAATACTACTCCTGAATTAATTTTTCAGACTATTCGGAAATAATTTCCTCATTTCCTTGTTTAATATAAGGCAAAGGATTAAAGGAGAATCTTTTGCCTGTTTATACGCCAGGAGAACAAAATGTTATACAAAAAATCCTACAAGACCACGGTGGGTGAACCCACCTCCTTCAAAGCTTGCCGAAGTGTTTAGAAGACGGGTTATAAAATATTTAGTTGACAAAGGATTTCTGGAGCGTAGTTTTGCTTTGAATCTCCTCTTTCGGTTACAAGTTTAATGCTGCTGAGGATGTAAAACCTGAAGGGCCTCCCGATGGTTCTAAAGAAACAGTATCAAGCAGGACTTCAAGACAGAGCTGGTAGTTTTGGCGAATGCCAAAATTACACTGTGTATGTCCAAAATGTGGCCATGAAATAAAAGTAACTGCAATAATCACTGAACCGGGTGAGTGTAAACACTCCCTTGAAGTAAACAAAATACTGGAATGTCTAAAAAGAAATCATGCGCCACCGTTCGATAAGGTAGTAACAAAAGCATCTTGAGACTCATTTTTTCCCCTTCCTAGATAAATTAATATCCATTGGTAATTTCCAAAGGCTATCTGTATCCTTGTTTTCATGTAAATACTTCCTGTTCAGGTAAAATTATTTACTTTCTTTGGTTTTTCTTGACAAGATGAAGTAAAGAGTGTATTCTAAGAAAAATTAAGAGGAGAGAATGTGGTGAAGATATAATCGGCTCAAAAAATGGCCGTTTTGAGGTATTACCTCCATAAATCCGATTATAACTTTTCCTATTAATTTTTCTTGACAAGATGAAGTAAAGAGTGTATTCTGAGAAAAAGTAAGAGAAGAGAATGTGGTGAAGATATAATCGGTTCAAAAAATGGTTGTTTTGAGGTATTACCTCAATAAATCCGATTATAACTTTTCCTATTAATAAAAGACTGAATAAAATTTAAGAAAGGAGATAAAAGAAGAAATTATGAAAAGATTTATTATCATTATCATTGTTGCTGTAGTAGTAATAGCTGTTGTATTATTCTTTGTCTTGCGTCCAAAGAAGGTAGTGGAAGTAGTAGTAGTCCCTGAAATAAAAGTCGGGCTCGTTACCGATGTGGGGAAGGTTGATGACAAAACCTTCAACCAGTTTGCCCATGAGGGCATGATGAGAGCAGCCGAGGAGTTCGGGTTTGAGGCAAAATACATTGAAACCCTGCAGCCAACGGATTATGACAAAAACATTCAGACCTTTGCAGAAGAAGGGTTTGATATGATTGTCACAGTTGGTTTCATGATAACAGATGCCACTTACAAAATGGCGGGCCAGTATCCCGATATAAAGTTTGCCGGCGTAGATCAATTCTACGCGGAGCCGCTCGATAATACGATGGGGCTTCTCTTTGCCGAGGATCAATCAGGCTTTGTCGCGGGAGCACTCGCCGCTATGATGAGCGAAACCGGTGTAATCGGTATTGTGTGCGGTATGGAAATTCCTCCTGTCATTAAATTCAGGAAGGGGTATGAAAACGGAGCCAGGTATATCGATCCAGGGCTCAAGGTTCTCGGTGTTTATATCGATTCATTTGTGGCTCCTGACAGAGGAAAGGCTGCCGCAGAAGCCATGATAGCTGACGGAGCTGATGTTATTTTCGGTGCCGGCGGGCCGACTGGCAGCGGAGGTATTGTTGCTGCAATGGAAAAAGGTGTATACGGTATAGGTGTTGACCAGGATGAGTATTATACAACAATGGGCGGGGGACCGGCGCCCAACCTCTTAACCAGCGCAATGAAAAGAGTGGATAACGCCGTATACAGCGCGATAAAAGCTTTTGCTGAGGATACCTTTAAGGGCGGACACTATATGAATAACGCGTCTAATGAAGGTATCGGATATGCTCCATTTCATGATGCTGCGGACAGGGTTTCAAAAGACGTGAAAGCCAGACTCGATGAGACCCTCGAAAAGCTTGCCGACGGGTCGCTTGAAACAGGTGTGAAACTATAAGCTTTTATTGCATATAGTGATTATCTGATGTATCACTAAGGCTAAAATTCCATATTCGCAGGGGTGGTCCGGAGGACCATCCCTGTGTCATGTCCATCAAATCAAATAGTTCTCTTGAAAAAACATAGAAAACAGTATGGTATAACAAAAAAATCGGGATAGAGCCTTGAATAATGAAAGCCTCTCACTCAAAGGTATTGTAAAAGTCTTCCCGGGTGTTGTGGCTAATGACCATATCGATTTTTCTCTTGGGAGAGGCGAAATACACACCCTGCTTGGTGAAAATGGAGCGGGTAAAACCACTTTGATGAACATCCTCTACGGTCTTTACACCCCAGATGAGGGAGAAATACGGATAAACGGCCAAAAGGTACAGATAAAAACGCCTTCTGACGCCCTTTCTCACGGTATCGGAATGGTTCACCAGCATTTTATGCTCATCCCCATTATGAGCGTCGCGGAAAACATCATTCTTGGAAAGGAAATAAAAAAAAGCGGACTGCTTGACAGGAAAAAAGCCAGAAACAAAATAAAGGAACTTTCACAGCAATACAAATTTGATCTGAACCCGGATGACCTTGTAAAGGACCTGCCTATCGGAACCCAGCAGAGGGTAGAAATCATCAAAGCTCTTTACCGTGAAGCAAACATCTTAATCATGGATGAACCCACCTCTGTCCTTACCCCACAGGAGAGCGAAGAGCTGTTCTCCATCCTGCGGTCACTGAAAAATGAGGGTAAATCGATTATTTTTATCAGCCATAAATTAAAAGAGGTACTTGAGGTATCAGACAAAATAACAGTTTTGAGAAATGGGAAGGTTATCGGAAGTGTTGAACCTGATAAGACCGACGAACAGCAGCTGGCCGGCATGATGGTTGGAAGGCAGGTTATATTAAAGGTTGACAAAAACAAGATGGACAGGGGTGCTCCTATCCTCGTGGTTAAGGACCTGAGCGTTAATGACCAGAGAGGAATGAAAACGGTAAATAATATATGCTTTACCGTCCATGAAGGCGAAATCTTTGGAGTTGCGGGTGTTCAGGGAAACGGGCAGACCGAATTAATCCAGGCCTTAACCGGCCTTATCCCCTTTCAAAGCGGAGAGGTAACAATACAGAACAGGAAGTTATCGGGTGAAAACCCAAGAGAGGTTACCGTGCTCGGAACTGCCCATATACCGGAAGACAGGCAGAAATATGGACTTGTACTTCCCTACCCGGTGAGAGATAATCTAATTCTTTGCTCTTATTACGGAAAGCCTTTCTCAAATCACCGTATACTAAATTTTTCTTTCATTGCTGAAAAAGCATCCCGGCTTCTGGAGGAATATAATATAAAAGCTCCTGGCATAGATACTATTACCGATACACTATCGGGAGGAAACCAGCAAAAAACTGTTGTGGCACGTGAGCTTGGTCGGGAAGTAAAGCTCCTTATTGCATCGCAGCCAACCAGGGGGCTTGATGTGGGGTCTATTGAATACATCCATAAAAAGATAATTGAAACCAGGGACGCGCGGTGCGGAGTTCTACTTGTCTCCCCCGAGCTCGATGAAATTATGAGTCTTGCCGATACAATCGGCGTAATTTTTAAAGGCCAGATCATCAAAACATTGAACATAGAAGAATCCACAAAAGAGAAACTGGGTTTACTGATGGCAGGAATATATAAATAAGCGGAAACTGTTATGAAACCTTTAAACATTATAGGTCGGGCGCAGTACCAGGAAATCATTATTCCCTTTCTCTCCATTGTGACAGCTCTCATTATTGGAGCAGTGATAATCTATACAACAGGGGCAAATGTGTACAAATCCTATCAGGGATTGTGGCAGGGCGCTTTCGGTAAACCAAGGGCAATCGCCGAAACCTTTGTCATAACAACGCCGTACATTCTATCCGGCCTTGCAGTTGCCTTCGGCTTTAAGTGCGGGCTGTTCAACATTGGAGTTGAGGGCCAGCTTTATGCCGGCGCAGTATCAGCAGCATTCATCGGATATGCGGTAAGAGGGCTCCCCCACTTTATTCATCTCCCGCTTGCGATGCTGGCTGGAATAGTGGGAGGAGCAGTGTGGGGGGCAATTCCCGGTTACCTCAAGGCGAAAACAGGAGGCCACGAGGTAATTAACACAATAATGATGAATCATATTATGCTCAAGCTGACCGATTATCTTGTAAAGAATCCAATGCTGGACACCCAGGCAAGTATTCCAAGGACCCCGTATATCCAGGAAACAGCCTATCTTCCAAAACTATTTCCGGGTTTCCGCCTCCACTGGGGCATCATCATCGCACTGGCTGCTGTATTCTTAATCTATTTTATACTCTATAAAACAACTATAGGCTTTGAAATAAGAACCGTTGGGTACAACCAGAACGCAGCCAGATACGCAGGCATGAACATTACAAAAAATTTCGTGCTTGTCATGGCTGTTTCAGGAAGTCTGGCAGGGCTCGCGGGCGCAAACGAAGTTCTCGGCCTGAATTACACTCTTCCGGCCGCGTTTATCTCAGGATACGGTTTTGACGCCATCGCAATCGCGCTGCTTGCCAAGAGCAACCCTTTTGCAATTATCCCCTCGGCAATTCTCTGGGCTTCTCTAAGAAACGGCGCAGGGCTCATGCAGGTCCGCGCCGGTATTTCTATTGACCTGATTAACATTATGCAGGCATTTGTCATCATGTTCATTGCGGCACCAAAAATTGTCCGCTGGCTTTATAGAATTAAAGAAGGCAAGGCAAAAGCGGAGGTGGTGTTGACAAAAGGCTGGGGCAAGTAGTTAAACTGCCGGATACCTGGTATGCAGAAAGACTATTACAGAATTATAATTTTCAGCGGACTGACACTGTTGCTGAACCTCCTCATAATAAGGTTCTCCTTTAACTTTCCAAAAGAACAGGCCGTCTCACTCATGGGGTTTGGTACGCTTGGGAAGCTTTCCATGTTTACCGGGAGGTCGATACGAATACTTGGGTGCATTGGCCTGATAGGATCGATTATTCCTTTTGTAAAAAAATTTAACAGATACGTCAATCTTTCATTCTTCACAACCGCATTTACCACTGTCTCGGCTATTATTCTCTGGGCTGCTGTAGGCTCACTTTTTGATATTGTAGGGCTTCTTGACCTGAGCCTGAGGCTTTCAACACCCATAGTACTCGGAGCCATGGCCGGAATGCTCTGTGAGAGAACGGGTGTTATTAATATTGCAATAGAAGGTATGATGCTTACCTCAGCCTGCATCGGGTTTACCGCCAGCCTTTACCTTAACAACATCTGGATTGGCCTTTTTTGCGCTATCCTTTCCGGAGGTATAATTGCACTGCTTCACGCCTTTCTCTCAATTACCATGATAACCGACCAGATAGTTAGCGGCACGGTAATAAATATTCTTGCTGTTGGCTTAACCGGCTTTATACGAAGGAGTTTCCTGCTTAAGGCAAGGCTAACAAGAACAGCTATTCTTCCCATTATTGAAGTGCCCTTACTTTCAAAAATTCCCATACTGGGGATAATAATATTCACCAATCAGCCGATCGTTTTTCTCATGATGGGGCTTGTGGTATTCATCTCCATAATGCTTTTTAAGACCCGGTGGGGGTTAAGGACCCGGTCTATCGGTGAACACCCTGAAGCAGCCGATACAGTTGGTATAAACGTTTTCAAGATGAGGTATCTTAATGTAATACTGGGAGGGTCAATCGCGGGACTCGCCGGAGCGTGGTTTTCTCTGGAAACAACCGGCAGTTTTGATGACATGATGACCAACGGGAAAGGTTTCATTGCGCTTGCCGCGATGATCTTCGGGAAATGGCACCCTGTAGGCGCATTCACCGGAGGATTAATCTTCGGGTTTTTTGACGCTCTGCAAATAATATTTCAGATAAAAAATATTCCTATTCCTCCTCAGTTTCTCTGGATGCTTCCCTACGTCATTACCATGATAGTACTTGCGGGAGTCATTGGAAAATCTATCCCGCCTGCTGCTATCGGGGTGCCCTACAGGAAGCAGTAAGGACTTAATCCAAATTATTCCGCATATAGTGACTGAGCGAAAAGTCGATTTTCAGGAAAAATTGTCGATTTTTTTTCTTAATGAGCATTTCTAAGAACTCTTCTTCGCTTACGATACGGACTCCCAGTGAGTGGGCTTTTTCGAGCTTGCTGCCGGCGCCGGTTCCTGTCAGGAGATGAGTGGTTTTCGAGGTAACATTCGAGCTCACCCGGCCTCCTCCTTTTTTTACCTCTTCCATGGTACACTCCCGGGGATTAAAGCGGATAAAGCTTCCTGTGACACACCAGGTCTGGCCTGAAAAGAGCCCCCCCTCTGATACTTTCCCTGCCTTCTCGCTGAATGAGAGTCCCGGTTCCTTAACGCTTCCTTAAGCCGTTCAATTCTGCGCCTGACCTCAGGTTTGGAAAGCTTATGGATGATTGTGAGAGCAATCTTTTCACCTATGCCGTGAATGGCCGTAAGCGGTGCAGGGCCCGGGCATCGGCCAGGTTGAGGAGACTGAAAGGTATACCGCCTGTACCCGAGCTACCGGTGTGATTCTTCCGGTCCTTCCAACCTGGACTTTGATCTTCTTTATTGTTGTCACTGCCTCAGGGGCTTCGAATTTAAAGGCAATCGCCAAAGCGGGGGTGATGTCCTGTAAAGCCCAGTACATCCGTTCCACAGAGTTTACCCAAATATTCCAGGGGAATATTTGGTATCTGCTTCCTGTTTCAATGACACATGACTCGTAGGCCCGTCAAAGTTCGTTGGCGGGTTCCGCCGCCAGAGGTATCTCCACAGGCGTAACCTCCCGGAGAACTTCCGGTAGACCCTGATAGTAACCCCTGTTAGATGTTTATCATCTAACGGGGTAGATAAATACTCAAGGTTTCGTGCGGCATTTTCATCTCTGTCGATAGTAAAACCGAATATCTCGATATTTTGCATACAAATTGCCGCTCCTTTAAGCTTAGTTCTGGTTTGATGCTCCCACATGCACAGCAGGTTTTAGAGGATGGGTAGAATCGTGGTGCTTTTATCAGGCGAGATCCATACCATTTTGTCTTGTAACTAAGCATTGTAAAAGACCACCTGCAAA
>JAUVYC010000271.1 GCA_030603285.1 Spirochaetota bacterium | reverse complement strand
ATTTTAAAACTCGATTGCAACATCTGGAAAAACCAAAGGTTCTTTTGGAAGTAAAAAGATTTGACCCCCGGTAATCTGCCTTAAAACCGAGGAAGACCTAAGAAGAAAGTTGATAAATAGGTGTCTGTCCCTATTATTCGTCATGTATGAGTTGAGTTCCTGGCTATAGTGAAACTCAAGGATGCCTTTTAAGAAAAAAGCGAATTGATAAATTAATACAGTCATTTTTATTTTTTAAAAGAAGTGGAGAGTGATATATATGAGGAGTAAAAAAGGAAGCAAACGAAACCTATTTTACAGTTGAATATATTGATAAATTTCTAAAACAAATAAAAGATGATGTAGAGGATTTCTAAAAGATATTTAAAAAATTGAAGACGTCACAATATAAAGAATAATATAATACCCAACTTATAAAAAAGAATTAGAAAAGGAAAAGAAAGTCCGAATGAATTATAAATGGAGGTGATACTATTAACGGTATAGTGTTGCTGACCGGATCTAACGGTTTTCTGGGTGCACAAATAGCGCTGCGGGTGTTGAATAATACTGATCATACCTTGTGTGCTATGGTCAGGGCTAGGGACAATGAAGCGGCAAAGCTTCGTCTCTCGCGTGCCTGGTGGGACTGGCCGGAACTTGTAAGTGCTATCGGGTATAGAGTCATCGTGCTTGCAGGGGATGTATCGGCATATCAACTTGGGTTCAGTGATAAGCAATATAATGACCTTGTAGGTATTGTGACCCATATTATTCATACGGCAGCTGACTTGCGCCTTAATGGTCCGCTTGATCAGTTGAGGAAAACCAATGTACACGGTACCGAAAATATGCTTGAGCTTGCCTTTGCAGCACAGAATGACCACGGTATCGCTCGTTTTTCACATGTCTCAACCGCTTACGTAGCTGGCGGTAGAACAGGAGATATAGAAGAAGAATCTTTGACCGATGAATATGGCTTTTACAGTAATTATGAGATTACCAAGTTTGAAGCGGAGTTGCTGGTAAGAAAGGCAAAGGCACAATTACCAGTTTCTATTTTTCGGCCGAGTCAGGTGGTTGGTGATTCCAAGACAGGTGCCATAAAGAGGTTTAATACACTTTATTTTCCATTACGGCTTTACCTTAACAGAAAACCCAGAATTGTTCCGGTAAGCCCTTCATTGAAGGTGAACATGATTCCGGTTGATTATGTGGCTGATGCAATCACAAAACTCACTTTTATACCGGAAGCAGAGGGACTCACATTTCATCTGGTCACACCTTTTGATAAGCAGCCTGCTGTGCGTGATTTGATTGAGTTTATGCGGAACTGGGCTGATGAGCGTTTTAGCGAACGTATACCACGTCCTTTCTATCTTCCTTTGCCTACACCTGTGACCAGGGTTCGATTTCACGCTCAGGGGTTCATCGAGCCACGTAACAAAAAGTCGTTATCTGCCCTGGCAGCCCTTGTACCTTATTTTAAAGAGCGACGGAGGTTCTTACGAGATAATGTGGACCGGATTCTTGGAACTTATGATTTCCAATGGCAGGAAGTGTTTCTGCCGATCTTGAATTACGCTGCTTATATGGGTTTTCTCCATCGTTCAGAGCGCACTGTTCATGAACAAATATTGTACCGTATGAAAAGTGACAGCATGCCGATTTCATACTATGACTTTATCGATGGTAAGATTGTACCTCGCAGCAACAAAGAGGTACGCAAAGAGATGGTTCTGGCGGCAAATGCGCTGAGTGCCATGGGCATCAGTAAAGGTGATTGCATAGCATTAATGGGAGTTAACAGCACATCCTATATTGTACTTGATGTCGCTATAAGTATACTGGGAGCTGTGAGTGTACCATTGTATATATCTAGCCCTCCTGCAGAGATTGATTTAATACTGAAAGAGACAGAAGCAAAATTACTGCTGGTTGGAGTTCTCGATATTATTAAGAGACTACCTGAACTTAACATAAAGATTCCTGTAGTATCATTCTGCCGGGCAGATCCAGTTGGCTCTTCGGAACAGGGAATTATTGGATGGCAGGAATTTTTAAGCAGGGGGAAAGGTGGTGAAGAAATCAATACTGCCCCGGTTAATTTTGATGATCTGGTTACCATACGATATACATCCGGTACAACCGGTAGAGTCAAAGGAGTCTGTTTTACTCATGAAAAGTTACGCTGGATGGCTGAGGCTATCTGCTCGGTAATGGAGTCCTGGAAGGCTCGTAATTACGATGAGATCTCTTATCTTTCCTATTTGCCCATGAATCATGTGCTTGAGGGCGTAATCACAGCTTATTCACCTTATTATACCCCGGCTCCTTTTCATATTTATTTTCTGGAGAATATGAAGGATTTGCAGAGTGCACTTAGAATAATACGACCAATGACTTTTTTTTCGGTTCCGAGATTTTACGAGAAAGTATGGGAAGGAATACTGAAAAGCCGTACGGGACGAAAATATATAGAGGCAACTAAAGGACTGAGAAGAATAATACTGCGTAAAGCATTGAGAACAGCCGTATTGAATGTTGCCGGACTTAACCGCTGTCTTCGAATTGCTGTTGGTTCAGCACCAATAAGTGTGAGTTTACTCGATAATTTCCAAAAACTGGGTATAGAGGTTCTGAACGGATATGGTCTTACGGAAGCCCCCCTGGTAACGATTAATAGAATAGGCGCGAACAGAATTGATACAGTGGGTGAACCTATGCCGCATACTGAGATACGTATTGCTGATGATGGCGAAATACTGGTTCGAGGGCCTCAGGTAGCAGTTGGTTATCTGCGGAATGAAACCGAACATGTATTCAGGGATGGGTGGCTCTATACCGGAGATTTGGGCTATTTAACTGAAAAGGGAAGTCTGGTTTTGCACGGGCGTAAAAAAGAGATTATTGTCACGTCCCATGGTAAAACTATATATCCCGGAAAAATTGAATCGATGCTTAGAAATAATCGGTACATAGACGAAGCTTTGGTAGTGGGTGAAGGAAGACCATACTGCAGCGCACTGCTGTGGGTGACTCATAACGATGATAAATTTAATAGGATTGATTCCATTGGAGAACATTTTAAAGATGTGAATCATCAGCTTTCGCATCCTGAACAAGTAAAACGCTGGGCGATTTTGCGGAATGGCCTTTCAATCAATGGTGGAGAGCTTACAGCGAGTTTGAAGCTAAAGCGCCAAGAGATATTGTTACGTTTATCAGAGTTGATAGAGGCTCTTTATAGCGGAGAGTCATATTATCATGAAGACTTAATGCACCTAGGAGAAGCTGAAAGAATAAAGTAGTAGCGTTGAATAAATGACAGGGGACGGTTCTTTGACACACACTAAAATATGACAGTGGTCCCATGATACATTTGTTGATTAAATAATTAATTAAAAAGGTGAAAAATAGAGGAACAAGAAAGCTGATTTTTGGCTAAGTAAGGCAGATAAGTATATATAGAGTTAGAGGATTGGCATTTTTTGTAGGAAAAAATAGCAGGGCTCTAAAACGTAGAAAATATAAGGCTTTCAAGAAGGTATTTCCCCACAGGTTTTACACATTTTCCACATATGTAAGTAAATATTATTAGTTTTAATCCCTCTGTCATTGCTTTCGAAGAAAGCGTGGCAATCTCATCTTGCAATTATTTTTTAAAAAAAGAAGGATTTTTTAAACCTTTGTCGTATTAGTATTATAGTGTAGAAAAA
>JAUVYC010000066.1 GCA_030603285.1 Spirochaetota bacterium | reverse complement strand
GGAGGCGGTCTTTTACTCTGTAGCTGAATAGATACAATATTACATATAATTTCTGAGAGGGAAAAAGGATGTGAAAAGATGAGAGAAATTAATGTGTTGCCGGAGTTTAATAGTGGGACAATCAGTTTTCAAGACATACCGATTTTTCAGTATGATACATCTCTGAAGGGGCAGCTTAATAAAACCATCCCGGAAAAGGAAGCAGTCCGGCTGCTTGAGGCAATGTTGTATATACGTGTATTTGAAGAAATGATAATCAGGTTAAAAAGCGGTAAGTTCGTACCTGCCCCAGGCTTTAAGTTTATTGGTGCGACTCACCTTTCGATAGGTCAGGAAGCTGTTGCAGCAGGAACCATCTCATCACTTCATCCGGATGATTATATTACCTCAACTCACAGGGGTCATGGACATTCTATTTCTAAAGTTCTTTATAGAATATACTCAATGAATCGGAAACAACTGTTGTCTTTCCTGGGAAAAGAAGATAAAGGAGAAACCGTAGAAACACTCATGAAACAGGCTATTGAAAACCTTCTGTTTAAAGCAATGGCAGAACTTTTTGGAAAAGAGGAAGGATACTGCAGTGGCAGGGGTGGAAGTATGCATATTGCGGATTTTAATTCCGGGCACCTTGGGGCGAATGCAATTGTAGGCGGGAGTATGGCAATTGCCACAGGGGCAGGATTAAGCTCGCTTCTTTTAGAGAATGGCAGAGCAGCCGTGTGCATGGTTGGTGACGGCGCGGCAAATAACGGCATCTGTATTGAGTCCATGAATTTTGCCTCTATGCCCCAGTTTGGTGAAGGATTTCCCGTTATATTTGTCTTTGAGAATAACCAGTACGGAATGTCAGGGCAGCAGGAAAAAAAGATGACCGGTATCAAATATCTCTCGAAAAGGGGGGCCGGTTTTAATGATAAGAATATGCATGCCCGAACTGAAAGCGGAATGCATGTCCTCGCCGTGAGAAATGCAACCAGGGAGGCTCTTGATATATGCAGAAAAGGGGAGGGGCCGGTCTTGCTTGAGTTTAAGACCTACCGTTATGCAGGGCATTCGTTAAGCGACAGGAGAATGACTTACAGAACAGCAGAGGAGGAAGAGGAATGGCTGAAGTTTGACCCGATTGATCTTTATTCAAAGGAATTAATAGAAAATAATGTAATGTCTGAAAAAGATATAAAAAACCTGCGCAGTACGATCCAAAGCCTGATGGAAGAGGTAACCGAAAAAGCGGCACATGCGACTGATCCGGATCCGAAGCATATAACAGATGGCCTGTTATCCGACACAACGAGTGATGGAATAGGGGATCAATACAGGACAGTATCCTTTAATAAAGAGATGAATAAATTCAGAAGAGATTCCAGCGGCAGGATATTGTACAGGCATGCAGTGATTGAAGCTCTTATGGAAGAGATGGCCAGAGACAGCCGTGTTGTCCTGTACGGTGAGGAAGTGGCAGAGTACGGCGGGGCATTTCAGGCGACTGTCGGGCTTTATGATATCTTTGGTCGAAGAAGAGTTTTCAATACTCCGATTTCCGAAGCAGCAATTGTCGGAACTGCACTTGGAGCAGCAATGACAGGATTACGACCTGTTGCTGAAATAATGTACATTGATTTTATCCTCATGACAGGGGATCAGCTTGGAAATCAGGTAGCAAAAACGAAATACATGTTTGGAGGAAAGGCGAAAATACCTCTGGTTATTCGAACAACTGTCGGCGGGGGGAAAGGATATGCAGGACAGCACAGCCAGAGCCTCGAAGCATTTCCTGCTCATTTTCCAGGATTGAAAGTGGTAATTCCTTTCACTGCGTATGATGTGAAGGGGCTTTTAAAAACAGCAATAAGGGATGACAATCCTGTGATTTTCATCGAGCACCAACATCTTTATATAGAAAAGAATGCGGTCCCTGAAGAGGAATACATGATCCCGTTTGGGAAAGGCATTATTCGCAGGGAGGGAAAGGATATAACACTGATATCCTATTCTCATCAGCTTAAGGCATGTATTGATGCTGCAGAAATTCTGGATAAAGAGGATGGGATAAGTGTAGAGATCGTTGATCCGAGAACACTGGTGCCTCTGGATGTTGATCTTATTGTAAACTCAGTAAAAAAGACAGGAAGGTCAGTTGTGGTAGTGCAGGCACCGGCAAGGGGAAGTTTTGGTGAACACATTATAAATAAAGTGCAGGAACATGCATTCAGCAGTTTAAAAGGTCCTGTTAGGCTCGTATCTGCGTATGAGGTTCCGCCGCCCATGTCTGCTCCTCTTGAACAGGAAAATCTCCCCGGTGCAAAGAGGATTGTTCAAAATATACGGGATATGATGAAATCATAAGGTATTCGGATCGACCCATTTTTCTTTCAGGAAATCTAAATGAAGTTAGTACAGTTTGGTGCAGGCAATATAGGAAGATCCTTTATTGGACAGATATTTTCCAGGGCAGGGTGGGAAGTTATCTTTATTGATGTGGACAGGACAATTATTGATGCGCTGAATCAAAGACAGCAGTATGCAGTAGTAATAAAGGATAAGATACAGCAGACAATTACAGTAAAAAATATTCGTGGTGTTTCGGCTCTGGATATAGAGCTGGTAAGTGATGAGGTGGCACATGCCGATTTGCTATCGACTGCTGTTGGGAAAAAAGCTTTACCCCATATCATGAAACCTATTGCATCCGGGCTGATAAAAAGGGAAAAATCTTTTGCTGGGAAACCGCTTGATATAATCATTTGTGAAAATATGAGGAATGCTCCCCCATTTTTTAAGAGATCCCTGCAAAAGGAGATAGAATTGCAAACCGGGCCTTCAGAGGCTTTCCCTGTAGATGAATGGGTCGGCTTTGTTGAAACTTCTATAGGGAAGATGGTTCCGATAATGAGTGAGAGAGAGAAACAGAAGGATCCTCTCCTTATTTACGCAGAAGCGTACAATACACTCATTGTTGATAAACAGGGGTTTAAGGGAAGGATTCCGGAAGTCCCGGAGCTCGACTTAAAAGAGAATATGAAAGCCTATGTGGACAGGAAACTTTATATTCATAATCTTGGACATGCAGTCCTGTCGTATATTTCCTTTGTCTTTAGAAGACACTACAGGTATATATGGGAAGCAGCTTATGATAAAGAGCTTTTTGGCATTACTAAGAATGCGATGTGGGAATCAGGTAAAGCTCTCATTGCTGAATATTCCGATGAGTTTGATGATCGAAATATTGGGGACCATATAAATGATTTTCTTACGAGATTCGGGAACAGGGCGCTTGGTGATACGATCTTCAGGGCAGGAAGGGACCTGTACCGGAAACTTGGCCCGGATGACAGGCTCATCGGGGGTGCAAATCTCTGCTTGAAGCACGGTATTGCACCGAAAAACATATATTTAGGCGTTGCATCTGCCCTCTTTTTTAAGGATGTTGATGAAAGTGGGAAAATGTATGAAAATGACCGGACATTCCATGAGAAAGAAGTTCCTCAGGGGATCGATCATGTCCTGAAGTGGGTCTGCAAGCTTGAGAATAATGAGGTAATAGCTCTTATTCATCGTTATTATACACTCATAGATCAGGGGAAAATGGATATATCAAACCTATCATACCCAAAGTCTACTTGATTATCTGTTCCTTTTTCTTTACTATCCCTTTTTTCGCTTTCTTGATATTGCGGCCAATTTCATCTCTGACTTTATCTTTTCCTTCTTTCGCCTTCTTGATATTGCGGCCAATTTCATCTCTGACTTTATCTTTTCCTTCTTTCACCTTCTTGATATTGCGGTCAATTCCCTTTCTGAATTTATCTTTTACATTTTTAATTCCCCCCCCGAATCCGAAAACCTTGCTCTGAATACCTTTTTTTGGTTTTTTTTCTTCTTCTTTATTTTCTATATTCATGTTGCCCTCCTTTTATTATTTTTTACTTCCTAAATTCCATTTTGAATGAAAGAAATCCTTTAGTATATTACTAGTATAAACGTATTTTCTAAAAAGAACAAATTTAAATCGGTTTCAGCACTTTAATTTTGTTGGTTAATAGTGGAAGAACAATTGACAGATTACGATAGAATTGCCGGGGCTATTATATTTATAAAAAATAACTTCAATAAAAGACCGCAATTATCGGACATTGCAGAACACCTTAGTCTTAGTCCTTATCAATTTCAAAGATTATTTGTAAAATGGGCCGGAGTTAGCCCTGAAGAATTTTTTCAATTTATTACACTTAAATATGTTAGAGAAAAGTTGAATGCTGATCACAATTTATTAGAGGCTGCATATAGCCTTGGTCCTTCAAGTACAAGCAGGGCACATGATTTGTTTGTAACAATCGAGTGGATTACTCCGGGAGATTACAAGAAAAAGGGAGAGCGGTTAAAAATAAATTACGGCATTTTCAAAAGTCCTTTTGGACAATTTTTTCTCGCTTCTGCAGATGAAAAGATTTGCAAACTGGATTTTTACGAAGAGATTGAGGATACGGTCCAGGAACTTCATAAAGAGTGGAGTCAATCCACTATATCTTTTAATCCAAAACCCCTGAGGCCACAGGCATTAACCATTTTTCAACAATCAAAGCAGAACCCTGCTAAATTTCACCTGCTGGTAAAGGGAACACAATTTCAATTGAAAGTTTGGGAAGCACTGCTTAATATTCCAGAATGTTCATTGGTTTCGTATGGCCAGGTTGCTAATGCCATTGGAATGCCCGGGGCTTCCCGTGCTGTAGGTTCAGCGATTGGAAAAAACCCTGTAGGATACCTCATTCCATGTCACAGGGTGATTAAAAAAAATGGGGAAATCGGTGGATACCGTGGGGGAAATATCAGAAAAACTGCCATGATTGGATGGGAAGCAGGCAACAACTCGACACTTCTACAAAAAGAAAGAAATACAGAAGCCTATCCAGGTAAAGCAACGACAAAATAAAAAACTTTTTATTGACATTTTTATTGTGATTTGTATACTTTTCTATGTTTAGCTTTCCATAGTTCAAAAATAGGGCCTCACAAAAGTCGTAACTTAGAATTATGATAATGCTGTATAAAATATTTAAGGAGGGCAAAAAATGAAGTTGAAAAAAACCTTAGTAGTAACGGTTATTCTTGGAATCAGTTTTATGGTGTTAAGTTTTCCTTCTCCCCGGTATTTAGAAGCAGCCGAGGGGACCGATATGAGCATTGTTGGAATAGAGTGGGGAAGTACTTTTGGTTACAATCTTAATGAGAGCGATTTTGGTCCTGGTCAATATTTTGGTATTAATCTTGCCATTGCAAATAATATGGCTGCTGGATTCACTGTAATTGCTGGTGATGGAGTTAATGTTTTGGACTATAATCTGCTGAAATTTTCTTATTTTATTGGAGGGAAAAAAAAGCCACTAGGTATTGACGTTTTAGTAGGTGGCGGAGGAGCCACCCCTGAAACTGCTGCAGGGGCTGGCCTTTTTCTTAATTTATTCCATAAGCAGGCTGAAGATATTACCACTGTATTAAAATTAAAAGTTGGATATATTATCACTGCAACTGATAATGCGAAAGGCTCTCTCCTGTTCACACTGAGCGGCCAGATTGGGATATAACGGTACCTATATTTAGGCGCTTAATACTGATTTTCTTGCACAATAGGCACAAACTTTAGTTTGCAAGAAAATATCTTTATAATCTTGAATGTGGCTTGTCCGCATCAGGCAGCCCATATACATTTATTGGCGCGTTTATACGTTTTATTAATATAATTACCGATTTTTTGTACAACATTTTTTAAAAGTAGAATATTTATATATAATTGATGTTAAGAGCTGGTTACAATTTCCGAATCTTTATTGAACCGCTTGTTGTTTTTATATTCATCGGAATGAAGCCCTCACCGATCTTTCCTTCAAGCAGGTTTCTCTTTTTTACACTTATTGTAACAGGAAAGTCACAGGAAATAGAACCGCTGACAGATTTCAGTGAAATATCAGAGTTCAATGTTTCGTCAGCGTTAATGTGGATGGATCCGGATACTGAGCTTAGTTCCAGTGAGCCGCCGGATTTTAAATTAGACATTTCACCCTTGATGCTTCCTGAAATTGTACTAACATTGAGGGTTGACCCGGAAAACCGGAATGAGGTGGAACCGCTAATGCTGCTAACCTGTAGATTGCCTGAATTATCTGTTTTAATTCTTCCTGAAACTGTTTTAAGGTTCTGGGTTATTCCTGCAGGCATCTGGTTTAGTATGATATGTCCGCTTACACTGTTTGCAGAGATAGTTTTAACTGTATCGGGTATAAAAATATCAAAAGAAACAGAACCCCTTTGGATTAAACTTTTGAGTTCTGGGAGCCTCTTAACAGAAATCACATTTTCTGTTGTGTCCACCTGTACTCTGAGCTCCTCAACCCACTCTTTTGTTGGCCCTGATTTAACATACTTTATTAAAAAATAATCTTCCTTCCATCCTGTGATATCTATGTCGCCGCTAATATTTTTAACTTCGAGATTCTTATAGGGTTCTCCAATGATCTCTTCTCCCTCAATACGTGTCCACCCTGTTGAAGGTTTTCTCAGCGTTTCTTCCCAATCGACTTGTGCCCACATTCTGAATGGACATTTTCTAATCCTTGAGACAGGCCTGTCTCTAATTATACAAGTGAGTGAAAGGATGATTATTATCAAACTAAGTATTCCAAAGAGGTACCCCAGGTAGTTGATTAAATTACCTTTATTTCTCATCTTTCTCAGCCCCTATCCTTTTCATTTCTCTCCTGACGAGGTCATCCTCCAGTTTTTTAAGGCCTCCTCCTTTAAATATGAAGGCGCTCAAAAAATTAAAAAACACACCGATGCCCCAAAAGAGCGCTACCCAAAGCCACCATTGATATGCTCGAGATGTAACATTGTTAATAACAGCAAGTACGATAAGAACAAAGATATAGGTGATAAAGTGCCGTATGAATGATACTTTATTTTTTGCTATCTTCCTGGCCTCTTCATACCTTTTGTTTTCGTCTTCCATAGTGTTCTCCTGTAAACCATTTTGTTGGATTCCAAACTACAATATATAATAATGCGGGAAATAACCTAAAAAATCAAGAATATAAATTAATTTGTTACCAGTTGCGAGGATGAAGGTTGACGAATCCACATATCAAAGGTACTAATAGAACTTTAAAATTTTACCTTATCAAGATGGAGTGTAAAATCGTCTCTCAGGGCTTTAAATGCTTCAAGTGTTTTATCAATCTGGTCATCTGTGTGGGATGCTGTGGGTATCATGCGGAGAAGTATAATCCCCTTTGGGACAACTGGATACATTATCCCTGATACAAACACTCCTTTCTTTTCACGCAAATAAATAACGATCTGTTTTGCAACCTCAGGTTCAGCCGGAACATAAACAGGTGTGATGGGAGAGGCGGTATCACCTATTTTAAACCCCAATTCTTTTAATCCGTTCTGCAGTTTAGTTGCCACTTCCCAGAGTCTTTCTCTGAAACCATGATTATTTTCAATCATATCCAGGGTTGTACATATAACTTTTACATAAATCATCGGAAGGCTCTTTGCAAATATCTGTGTACGTGCATTGTACCGGATGTAACGTATAACATCAACATAACCTGCGGTGAAGCCGCCGATTGCAGCAAATGACTTTGCGAAGGTACTGAAGTAAAGGTCGACCCTGTCCATTACACCAAAGTGTTCCGAGGTCCCCTTTCCGTTTGGACCCATAACTCCACATCCGTGTGCATCATCGACAAAAAGGCGCGCTCCGTATTTTTCTTTTAAATCGCAGATATCAGGAAGATTTGCTAAATCTCCACGCATACCGAATACTCCTTCAGTAACGACAAGCACACCCCCTCTGCCCAGTTTGTTTGCTGCTTTAAGCTGCTTTTCAAGATCGTTCATATCGTTATGCTTATAAAAGCGGTATTTTCCCCCTGCAAGGAAAGTTCCATCTATCATACAGGCATGGGACAGCTTATCAATGACTATGGTATCGCTCCTGTGGACAATAGCAGAAAATGTGCCGAGCACACCAAGGTATCCGTAATTAAATAGAATTGCTGATTCTTTATTCTCAAACTGTGCGAGTTTTTTTTCCAGATCTTCGTGAAGGGTTGTATTCCCTGTTAACATACGGGAACCCATGGGGGCAGATGCACCATATTCACTTGATGTATCTACTGCAATCTTCTTGACCTCTTCATTTTCTGCAAAACCAAGGTAATTATTTATTGACCACATTATTGTTTTTATGCCATTAAACTCCATCTCTGTTCCGGGATAATGGGACAGAATAGGACGTGTGAAATATTTGTCCTTTGCTAATCTAAACATTCCCAGATAGCCGCCATCTTTATAGCATTTATTGAATACGTCCATGCTACTCCCCTTGCTTTTTCAATATGACATTTAAGTTAATTGTTGGGTAATAATGTTGTCAAGGAAAATAATTGGTTGTATATATTATTGACAAATCTGCATTTGCTGGTATCTTTAACATTTATGAAAATAGCAGTTGTTGGATGCGGCGGGAATGGCGGTTTAGTCGCAGGGATCCTTGCATCGAAAAAGCTGGATATTGTCTGTATTGAGTTGATAGAGAAATGTGTGCGGATAATACGTGAACAGGGGATCCGGCTTCAGGGGAAAAAGGGCAGTGTACACGCCAGAGCAAAAGCCGCTACCTCTTTTACTGATGAGCAGGGTAAATTTGATATTATCATTATTGCAGTGAAGAGCAACGTGCTTGAATCTGTATTTTTAGATGCCAGGAACCATATCTGTAATGAAGGATTTATTGTAACACTGCAGAATGGTTTGGAAATATTGTCAATCAGTGAGAAATATCCTTCTATTAAAATTGTTGCAGGGGCAGTGGGGTACAATTCCATTATGCTTGAATACGGAAAGTATCTTGTTACCTCAGAAGGAGGAATTACAATAGGTAATCTTACATGTGCAGCTTCTGAAGATCTTTTTTTACTGAAGAGCATTTTTGAACCCGAAATCAAAATAGATGTAAGTAATAACATTAAAGGAGTGCTGTGGGCAAAACTCCTGATCGTCTGCGGTGTGACAGGTCTCGGAGGTGTTGCGGGTCTTCTTTTAGGTGACCTCTTAAAATACAGGATCTCACGAAAGCTTTTCTATAAAATTGTTACAGAAGGTGTTTTAGTAGCCCATAAACTTGGCATACGAATTGTAAAGTTTAGCGGCATCAATCCTGAAAGGTTTGGGGATCATAAATGCTGGCACCCCCTGTTTTTACGCTGGCTGCTGCTGAAAATCGCAGGTCTGAAAAATAAAAACGTGAAATCAAATATTCAACGTGACCTTGAGGAAGGGAAAAAGACAGAGGTTGATTATATAAATGGAAAAGTGGTGGAAATTGGTGAAACGGTTGGTATTGATGCGCCTGTTAACCGTAAAGTGGTAGAGATTGTGAAAGAAATCGAAGAAAAAAAGAGAGATATGGACCCGAAAAATCTCTATGAAATTTGGGAAGCGGTATGTAAACCGGATTAATAAGACTGCCCTTTGTTTTCCTGGATTAACCCTTTAGATTGACTTTCCAAATTTTAACATTTAATGTTATAATTATAAGAGTGAGTTTGTTGCAGATGAAAAAAGTACTATTTATTTTCTTTTTGTCGGTTATTTTTTCCACTTTCTGGGCAGCTGTTTATGCTGAAGAAGCTCAGAAGGAATTTAAAAAAGCATATTTTATTCCCATACATGGTGAAATAGATCGTTCATTAGTAGTGTTTATACGCCGGGGCATCGAACGGGCAAAAGACCAGGAGGCGGGATTTATTATTTTTGATGTTGATACTTTCGGCGGCCGGGTGGACTCTGCACTTCAGATTGCAACCCTTATCGGTTCGGCCGGGCATGCTGAGACCATAGCATACGTTACCACAAGCCCTGAGAGTACAGGGGTGAGCTGGTCTGCAGGGGCTCTAATTTCCCTGGCATGTAACCGTATCTATATGACCCCCGGTACATCAATGGGTGCTGCTGCTCCGGTAACCATGGGGCCGGAAGGGTCTGCAGCTGCTTCTGAGAAGGTAGTGAGTGCTGTAAGGGCACAGATGGCAGCTCTTGCTGAGAAGAATGGATATCCTGTAAGTATTGCAAGAGCAATGGTCGATCAGGATATTGAACTGAAAGAAGTATACATTGATGGGGAAATGCAGGTAGCGACTGCTGAAGATATGATTGATATAGAAAGGGAGGCCAAAAAGAGCGGAAAAACTGTTGAACCGGGCAAGATCATCTCTCCATCCGGAAAGCTTTTAACACTGACAGCAATGGAGATGGAGAAATACGGGGTATCTTCCGGTACTGTAAGCGACCGTAAGGTTTTACTGGAGACGCTTGATATACCGGAATCCGGTTTTGTAGAGGTCGATGAATCTCCGGCAGATATGGTGGTAGGGCTTATTACAAGTGCAGGATTTACCAGTTTACTCATCATCGTCGGGCTCGTTGCACTTTATGTAGAAATAACCAGTCCTGGTTTCGGAATTCCGGGAACAGTTGCAATAATCTGTTTTGCCGTTGTTTTTTCAAGCTACGCCCTGCTCGGGACAGTTGGGTCTATCGAGCTCATTCTGTTTGTGTTAGGGCTGGTACTTCTTATCCTTGAGATTTTTGTCATCCCTGGTTTTGGAGTTGCGGGGATTTCAGGTATGGTGCTTATTGTTGCATCACTTGTGCTTTCTATGCAGGGTTTTGTAATCCCGAGTTTTGAGTGGCAGAAGGATATTTTCAGGCGGAATCTGGTGGTTGTGAGTGTAAGCGTGGTTTCTTCATTTATTGCCTTTGGAATACTTGCATATGCACTGCCTCAGCTCCGCCTTTTCAGCCACATTACACTGGTGACATCCCAGACCGCTGAAAATGGGTATACTGTACAGACCCGGGAGGAAGGCTCAAAACTTATCGGTAAGACGGGAGCAGCAGTTACGACACTCCGACCATCAGGAAAGGCAGAGTTTGATGATGAAGTGATGAATGTAGAAACTGATGGTGAGTTTGTTGAGGCAGGAATGAATGTTGAGGTAGTTGAGGTAAGCGGAAATCGCATAGTAGTAAGGAAATGCTGAGATGGAATTCTGGATACCGCTGTTAATTTTTGCGATTGGTTTTATCGCACTCTTTCTTGAGCT
>JAUVYC010000214.1 GCA_030603285.1 Spirochaetota bacterium | reverse complement strand
CGTAACCGGTGATGATAATGGACACAAAGTCATCAGTAATCTCCCGGCATCTTTTCAGCATCTCAAGGCCGTCCATTCTGGGCATTTTGAGGTCTACAAGAGCCACATCTACCCGGTTGTTTTTAAAATACTCCAAACCCTTATCACCGTCGTGAGCAACGGTTACTTGATAACCTTCCTTATACAACTCACGCTTGATGTATGCACACAGCTCTTTCTCATCATCTACTACCAGAATGCTGTGCTCTACCTCCTTTTTTGCTTCCTTCTTCCTCTTCTGCTGAACACGGAAGACTGCAGTATGGAGCTCCTCTAAGGAAATCGGCTTACGCAGATAATCAACCGCACCCAGGCGAATGGACTCTATCGCCTTATCCTCGTTACCATGTCCGGTGATCATAATGACATCCAGATCAAGTTGAGCATTTTGAATCTCCTTCAATAGGGACAGGCCGTCTATGCCCGGCATCAGGATGTCAAGAAGCAGCAGGTCATAAAACTCTGTATTCTTTTCAGCCTTTTTTAGCTTCTCCAGAACTCCAGCCGGTGAAGTGGTATATGCCACCTCATAATCTTCCTTCTGAAGTTCACGCTTCAGGTACTTACAAATTCCAACCTCATCGTCAACAATAAGCACTCTCATTTTTTACCTCCCGGGTACAGCTTCTGTGTTAATATTGTGGTTTCATTATTTCCTTTCTTTACAGGCAACGATACCTTAAAAGTTGCCCCTTCCATTTCATTATCCTCTACACAGATCTTGCCGGCTAACGAACGAGTTATGATGTTATAAGCAATAGAAAGTCCTAAACCAGTGCCCTGACCAACCTCTTTTGTAGTAAAGAAGGGCTCAAATACTTTCATTTTGATTTCATCAGGCACACCATAGGCATTGTCTGCAAACTCAAATATAACCCAGTCATTTTCTTTTGCTATGCTGCATAGCAGTTGTTTTTGAAAGCTTTTACCTTCTATCTTTGCTTTCTCGCTCCTTTCATCTAATGCCTGACGCGCATTAATCAGGATGTTTATAAACACCTGTTCAAGCTGATCTGGATCCACCTCTACAGGCGGCAAGTTTTTTTTTATTTTGTTTGAGATGGAAATATTATGAACCCGGAACTGTTCACTGAGTATAGTAAAAGCATTGTTCAGCAGGTGTTCAGGCTCTAACTGTTTCCGTTCCCTCGGCTGTCGTACAAATGTCCGCATATGGGTAATAATCCTGTCAATTCGCTTAACATTATCCAGGATATTTTTTATATCCTTGGGAAGAAGGCTCAGATCCAAACGGTTTTTTTCAATGTCACGGAATACCCCTTCTCCGGCCATAGAGATTATGGATAAGGGCTGGTTGATCTCGTGAGCCATGGCCGTAGCCATCTCACCGAGGGTAGAGAGTCTTCCGGTGTGGATAATCTGCATCTCAAGTTTCTTTTGTTCTTCCTCCATCTTTATACGCTCAGTGATATCTCGAGCAGCGGCAAACACACCTGCCACATTGCCATGGGCATCGTAATAGACAGAGGCGTTGTAAAGGACGGGCATCCTGCTGCCGTCCCTGTGCTGGATTTCTAGCGGGTAGTCCCGGACTTCTCCCTCACGAAATACCTGCTCGTATCCACTCCTGGCTTTCTCATGATCGGTAAAATAGCGGGAGAATTCCGTACCCACCAGTTCGTTGCGGGGACGCCCTGTAGCTTCTTCCCACGCACGATTTATATCTGTGATTTTCCCCTTAGCGCTTATGGTCACCAGCGGATCGAGGCTTGCCTCGATTAATGCGCGGGCGTAGCGCGCAGATTCCTGGACAGCTTCCTGCGCCCGCTTCAGGTCAGTGATGTCCTTAATGGTGGCTACGTAGCGGATAATCTTTCCGCTATCATCCCTGATAGACCCAACACTTACCAGAACCGGGAAGACACCTCCATCTTTCGTACGGATATTTACATCCAACCCTTTCATACTCCCTTGCTGCAGTAATTGATTTAACCAGCCTGAATTGAAGACTTCTTCTGCAAATATACGGCTGACAAGGCTGCCTGAAAGCTCATCCCCTGAATAATTGAGCCGCTTTTCCACCTGTTCATTTACCGTTTCAATGTGCCCGTCTCTATCAAATACAAGGAGCAGATCGGACATATTGTAAATGATGGATTTGGTGTAGGTTTTTTCTTTTTGAAGTTTTGCTGCCAGGTCTTCCACTGTACCAAGACGGAGTACGCGTTCCCTTAACATACCAACAGTAAAACCAATTAAAACGAACATCCCAAATCGCAGAAGATTAGAGACAGATAGTAAACCCATACTTGCAATAAAATGAGTAATCAACAACCAGACTCCAAGTAAGACTGCTACCCAGACAGCATGATGTCCCCACCAAAAGGCGGCCAAAATAATGGGTATATAGAAAAAATGAGAAAATACAACCTCCGTGCGAAGTATAAAATAGGAATAGTATGTTATGCCCATGCAGCACAGAAGGAGCAAAATCAGAATGGCTAGCCTTGAGGAACTCATAGTCAAAAGGCGCCGTCCGGCTGTCTTCAAACCCTTTATAGAAAACATTGTTGATCCTCCCTGTAAACGCAAGATATTAATACAATTATAGGAATAATATATACAATAAACATAAGAAATATCAACAGCTATTTTAATAAAGGCATTTGCGTTAATGACGTAGAGAAGCGGGGGGGATATACGTTGATGAGTATGGTAAAAAACTACCTGTTGATCTGAAATATTATGATGATAGAAGTGACAGGAAGCAGGCTGTAAAGCTCTACGAGAAGCTGATAAACGAAGACGTGGACATATTAATAGCTCCTTTCTGTTCAACGTTGACCAGCGCAACCGCAGCCATTACAGAGAAGTATGAGAAGATGCTCATCATATGGTTTGCAGCATCAGATGCAATCTATGAGCAGGGAAAGGTACTATTATTATCAATATACGACTTTAAATACTTGCGCATTCCCCTGCTTGCCTATCACTCGAAGTAAACTCATTTGCTTTAAACTGTATGTGAGTTTTTGGACTTTCTTTAATGGTTTACTCATAATACGTGATAGATCCATATTAGTAAATGAAGAGGGTACATTATTGGGAAGCAACATTATATAATCCTGGACATGATTAAATTTAATTCTTTTAATTATATCCAACAGCCGTCTATCAAGTATGCTTATACCTTTCCGACGCCAGCTTCCTTCACCATCTGCTGACCTGATTTCTTCTTCTTTTGTAAATAACACTTCGAGGCTGAAATTGGGATGAATAATTAGTTTCGGGATATGGATTATTTCATATACGATATCAATAAGCTCACCTTTTTTTGGTGATCTTCTTTTGTAAAGGATATTTTCTTTCTTTGAATCATACACAATCAGAGTTTTTTCAAAAGCAATAGGATATACTAGTTTAACTTTGTAATGCGATAATAATGCAGATAGCTTGGCTCTTATTTTTGTAAAACTGCCAGTTTGTATCTCAATAATCGAGTTGTTATGTACAATATCAACTATGAATCCATCAATGTTTGATTCATGTTCAGCATTTGTATCGGAGTACAAATGTTTTAATGCCAAGTGCAAATTACTTTCATTAATTATTCCTATATGTCCGATAGATATACTCCTTAGTAAGTTGGCTCACATATACAATAAACTATACTTTTGCGTTATGCAAGACACTTCTCTCAAAATTTTTTTATCATTATATACAGTTTTGGCCTTAAAACGAAAAATGAAAACATATGAGATGTAAAATATAAAATATTCTATCAATTAATTAAAAATGATGTTATAATATTTGACGCGTAATTTAGCAATAGCGAAGATCTGAGGAGTGTAAAGATGCGTTCTATTAATGTTAAAGAAATATCGAATGTAGTGAAAGAACTGTTCATCAAGGCATGCATGGAGATAAATGAGGATCTCAAGGAGGCTTTTATTAAATATAGGGATAGGGAAGAATCGGAGGTTGGGAAGGCTGTATTTGAACAGCTGTTAAGGAATGCTGAGATAGCTGAGAATGAATCCATTCCTATATGCCAGGATACAGGATTTTCAGTTATATTCATGGAGGTCGGACAGGATGTGACATTTACCGGGGGCAATATGAATAGTGCTATAGAAGAAGGTGTGAGAGCTGCATATATAGAGGGATATCTCAGAAAATCGATAGTGAAAAATCCATTAACTGCTCCTGAAAATACAAAGGATAATACACCGCCCATAGTACATACCGAAATTGTACCAGGTGATAGGGTAAAAATAACAGTACTTCCCAAGGGGGGCGGTTCTGAGAATATGAGCAGAATAAAGATGATGAAGCCGGCAGATGGAGTTGAAGGTGTAAAGAGTTTTGTGATTGAAACAGTGATATCGGCAGGGGCAAATCCGTGTCCTCCGGTTATAATCGGCGTAGGGATGGGTGGTACATTCGATTATGTAGCATTTCTTGCGAAAAAAGCACTTTTAAGAAAGATAAACGAACGGAATGCGGATAAAAAATTGGCACAATATGAGGTGCAATGGCTTGATGAGATCAACAGGCTTGGCATAGGACCGGCTGGACTTGGCGGAAGGATCACCGCCCTGGACCTGTTTATAGAGGTATTTCCGCGGCATATCGCTTCATACCCTGCAGCAGTGAATATCCAGTGTCATGCTGCTCGCAGCAAGTCATATACTTTATAGTGAAAGGAATGGATATGGACGTATTAAAAGTTGAAACCCCGTTAAAGAATGAAATGGTAGAAAAGATGAAAATCGGCAGCCAGGTGTTACTATCAGGGATTATCTATACGGCAAGGGATGCGGCACATAAGAGGCTTGTGGATTTAATTACAAAAGGTGAGCCTCTCCCCTTTGAACCAGAAGGAAGTGTTATTTACTATGTGGGCCCCTCGCCGGCAAAACCAGGACAGGCGATAGGCGCAGCAGGCCCTACAACAAGCTATAGAATGGACTCATACACACCCCTGTTACTTGAAAACGGAGTAAAGG
>JAUVYC010000019.1 GCA_030603285.1 Spirochaetota bacterium | reverse complement strand
TATCGTCCTCAGCCGAAGCGGAGGAGTTACATTCCAAAGCCTGGCAGTGAGAAGGGTAGGCCGCTAGGTATAAGCTGTTTTGAAGACAAAATAGTGGAGCTGGCGGTCAAGCGGGTGTTGGAACCTATCTACGAAACCGTATTCGAGGACAGCAGCTATAGCTACCGTCCTGGGCGCAACCAGCACACATGTTTGGATGCTCTGGGGCGGACGATTCAGCAGAAGCGAGTCAGCTATGTCGTTGAAGCCGATATCAAAAGTTTTTTCGACGAAGTCAATCATGAATGGATGGTAAAGTTTCTGCAACATCGCATCGGAGACCCACGGATCATCCGACTGATATGCAGGATGCTAAAAGGCGGAATCCTGGAAGATGGTCTGGTAAAGGCCACGGAGGCAGGTACCCCGCAAGGATCAATCCTTTCTCCACTGCTGTCCAACATCTACCTGCACTATGCGTTGGACCTGTGGTTCAGTCACAAAGGCCGGAAGCAGGGTTGTGGTGAGGCGTATTACTTTCGTTTCGCCGATGACTTTCTCGCGTGCTTTCAGTACCGAGGCGATGCAGAAACTTTTTTACAGAAGCTATCAGAACGGCTCAACGGGTTTGGGCTGAAGTGGCAACTGAGAAAACACGATGCATCGAGTTTGGACGCTTTGCTCGTGAGAGTGCGTACAAGCGAGGCGAGAAACCGAAGGAGTTCACCTTTCTGGGTTTTACGCATTATTGTGGGAAGACAAAGAAAGGTTACTTCAAGGTCAAACGCCGCACGAGTCGCAAGAAGCAGGAGCAGAGTCTGAAGAAGTTTGCAGACTGGGCACGAAAGGCGCGGACTGTGCTGAGGAAAGGCGAGATGCTGCGTCAGGCTAAGGTACGCATTTACAGGGCACCTGAACTATTACGCCATCACGGACAACTCGGAACAATGTAACAACTATGTCTTTTACGCGACCCGTCTATTATTCAAATGGATCAACCGTAAGAGCCAGCGTAGGGCATATACATGGTCTGGTTTCAACCACGCTTTAGCATGGGTGGGCTGGCCAAAACCGGGAGTCCGCAAAGACCTGAATCCGTGTCGTAGAGCGGAGGCTTGCTGAATGGCAGACCGAGGAGCCGTATGTTGGGAAAGCCGCTTGTACGGTTCTGAGAGGGGCTGGAGTGCAACTTTGGTATGGATGAAATATTGTGGCACCGGCGGGAAACCAGGCGGTAAACAGAGAAAACAAACCTCATTCTATAGCCAGGGGAGTCTCCAGCCTACTCGAACAACCCCGAAATCCTTCCTTCGTAGAAGTTGCATAGCGGAGATCATTTAGCGTGCCGAACCTGTGGACTGTGAGGTGAGGCCGAAGCTCTTTGGGAAGAAACGAGCGAGGGCACCAAAGAGACGCTGCGGGGTAAGGGTCCAGGCACCTATAAAAGGAGTGCGGAGATAACGCCGGGAAGGGCCAACTCCCAGCAGGGGCTGACGACAACCTGCAAAGACCCGACGTAACAGGGACGACCGAAGACGGAGGGAGGGAATTGGTTTGGCCCATGAGCCAGTAAGAGCGAAGAAGGCGGGGTAATGCCCGCTGAGGTGAGGCAAGAGATCACCCCACAAGAGGTAACACCTGGAGTGGGCAAAGGGGCTCTCGGCCCTAAGCGGGCACTAAAGCGGCACAGTGCGGGACTTCGTGCCCGATAAGCTGGTTACCGCCGTGAAGTGTCGAGCCAATAAATAAACCCTTAACAGCAGGGATGTATGTGAGTCAGCACTTAAGTTTCTGGGTCAAGGGGAAGGCGTATTGGGGAAAGCTGGGGTCGCCAACCGGACTCGGGAAAGCCGACCGTCCGGGATGAAAAGGGGGGCTTACGGAAACGTGAGTTAAGGGAGTTAGGCTGAGGCCCACCGGGAAACTTGGTGGAATAGCCACTGAACCCTAACGCTGCGCGCGCCGTATTTCTATCCCAAGTGGGTGCGATATGGTGAGTATTCAGGACACCACCGGGGTCTGAGAGCGGGGCATGTATCTAGAGGGGTAGCTCGGGAACCTGGGAGATCCAACTGTTTCCTTGTGGGAAATCCCGGAAGAGAAGGGGTACCGGGTGAACAAGAGCCCTGGCGTTGTTGGTTAGCTTCCGACCAACAACGATTCCTGCTTAGTTGCGGGAGACACAAAACATGGGAGGCAAGCAAGGTATTGGGGACGATAGCGAAGAGCGAAGGAACCCGAGAAGGGCAGTTGGAAGTCTTAGCGGATCATAGTACCGAGGGTCAGGATGGAGTTGATGCCGGGCTCGTCCTTTGGAGTACTGAGGCATTCACACGAACCGAGTCTCCTATCTCGTTCGACGGCGCAGCTCATCCCGGTCGTTAGCGGGCTGAAAACCTATTCTAATATTCAATACTAAACTAAGAAGTACGAATTACCAAAATCACCTTTCTTTTCTTATAAATCCTCTTGACAACCTTATATTATAAGATTATATTTTGAATGTGAAACGGATTGAATGGAAATTAAAGGCTCTCAGACAAATCCGAAAGATCAAGGATCAGCAGACAAAAAATATGATTTATGATGCCGTTGATACTCTGAAAAGATTTCCAAACTGCTCGAATATAAAGAAAATGAAAACCCGAAATGAATATCGGTTTCGAGTTGGCAACTGGCGTATATTTTTTACAGATACGATAAAAATTCTCTATATTGAGGAGGTTAAGAAAAGAAATGAGAGCACTTACTAATGTCCAGTTTATTGAGCAAAACGGTAAACCTGCATTTGCTGTCATTCCATATGACGAATATATGAAATTTCTACCGGTTGAAGATGTCACCATTCCTCATGAAGTTGTTGGCCTTGTCATAAAAAAAGGTATGAACCTTATAAAAGCGTGGCGGGTACATCTTGGCATGACACAGGCAGAGGTTGCTGAAAGAGCTTCTATCAGCCAGGCAGCTCTTTCGCAGATGGAAAAAAGCGAAAATAAATTAAGAACAGCAACACTTGAAAAACTGGCAGGCACTATGGGGTTATCTGTCGAACAGCTTAGAGATTGATAATACATGCAAAAAGGTAAGCCCGCTAACAAGGTGCTGCACCTGATCGCTTTTCCGCTACGCTTCAAAGACGCAGTTGAGCTTGGTCGTTATATAGCTTTGGACTGCTTTCATTAGCCATTATTCAAAAACAGGTGGATGATAACATTAGTACTACAGATATAGACTGACTATTAAAGCTATCAAATTAGTTATAGGTGATATTAATGTCTATTAATGACGAAGGGATTCGCCCTGTTGGAATATAGACCGTAGTAACGGATCAAGTGTCCCAAGCTTTGGTGGTATATGCCGGGTAAGTTCTGCTATAAAATTGATTGTCTTGAAAACTTTGGTGTTCTGTCTTTTTGTTAAAATTACTTGACACAGGGAATTTGTAATGGATTTCGACGTTGTGTCTTTCCACTACTACCTTTTCTATAAGATCCTTGCAGAGCCTCATTTTCCTTTCCATATCCATATGCCCTAATGTGGACAAGCCACATTCTTGATTTTTAGAATTTCCTTGCCAAAAAAGCAAGGAAATTGTTATTAAGGTACTAAACCATTTGAAAGAGATTTGCGAACCTCTTCTATATTATTTTTAAGATTACTGGCCGACATTTCTTACCTATTTACTACTCATTAATTCCTTTCATATGAACACGGTCGGTCGCTCGACACCAGTAATAACGGTTCAGGATGACAATGAAACTGCAATTAATGGTAAAAAAATATGCCTGTTCACCAAACCTGATCACCCAATACGATAATAGAATTTCTCCGTTAATTATTATCACCTGCATAGGATAAAAATTTCGATCGATATTTGTAATCAGAGCTTGTGTCAACATCAACAAGAGACCTTTTTATAAGATGGGCATTAATAAAGGTTTTATTTTTCAAATACATATAACACATTAGATTATTATTACTATCATATCTTCGATCATCGTATTTTAATATTACTTTCTGTCCTTTTGTTTTTTTCTCTAAAAAATCAACAGCCTCAGATCTTTTCAAAGGATTTTCTTTAATACCAGTTAAGCGAACAGTCAAACCATTATTGAGCAGTATAATTTCGGAACTCACGACCTTTTTCACATAATAATAGTTATTTTGTTGAGATTTTATCACTTCGGTTTGGCGTAGTTCAGGGGTAGTTATTTTATTAAATTTCACCAGATCCTGAAAAACATAGGGGAGTGTTTCAATTTCTTTCCTGAAATCTGCTTTGACTGTACTCTGTTTGATTATTTCAATTTCAAAATCAGCAAACAGTGTTTTTTGATACATTCCAATTTTATCTTTGATAATTGGTAAAAAATCTTCGTTAGTTTCATATCCTGTTGAGTTTCTGAAAAGATTTTTTGCTGCAAGAGATGTTGTGCCGCTTCCCAGAAATGGATCAAGCACCGTATCGCCGATAAATGAAAACATTTTTATTATTCGCTTTGGCAGTTCTTCCGGGAACATTGCAATATGATTAAGTTGTCTTTCACCTGGAAAGTTCCAGTGGCCTGAAAAGTATTCTTTCCATTCTTCTTTTGAAAGCCTGGATTTTTCTTTTAATGTTCTTTCCGGTACCGGGGGTTTTCCAGGTTTCTTAAAAATAAGGATAAATTCATAATCGATTTCTACTATACCATTTCTTGGAAAGGGATAGGAGCCCATAACCGTTGCGCCGCCCGTTGTCTGCATAGTTGTCTTTTTCTGCCAGATAATCGATCCCATGTAATCAAAGCCTGCGGATTCGGTAAATTTAATGATTTCAGTCCTGATCGGAATTACCTTGTATCTTTTGTAATAAATCGAACGGGCAAACTGATCGCCGATATTTATAACCATCCTGCATCCAGGATATAAGACTCTACAGCATTCCTTCCAGACGAGGTTAAGGTTGTTTATATAATCCTGGTATGTATCATTAAAACCTATCTGGTTTTCAGACCCATAGTCTTTCAATTGCCAGTAGGGTGGGGAGGTTACGATCAAATGAACAGAATTATCAGTGGTTTCAGCCATTTTTCTTGAATCACCTATAATTATCCTGTGCTCTGTTTTTATCATGCAAACTCATCCCCCTTAAAAAAACAGCTTTAATTCTTTCTTCTCTGTCTATTGTGAGCATTTTTCGAATATTTTTCAATATTTTTCGAGGATATTTTTCTGGCATTTAAAATAAACATAAATATAATCCCTGTAATTGTAAAAAATGCAGGCAAATTTTATTTCCCAATATACATAAATGTTATTATTTTGAATAAATTATTTGCAGTTGTCTGGTATATTAATACAAAACCTGTAGTACCTTAATAACAATTTTCTTGCTTTTTGGGCACAAACTTTAGTTTGCAAGAAAATATTTTTATAATCGTGAATGCGGCTTGCCCGCATTAGGGAATTCCACTATTAATTTTCAGGAGGAGGATTCTATCAATGGCAAAGCGTAAATTTAAAACTGAGGTTAATCAGCTCCTGCACCTCATTATACATTCCCTGTATTCTCATAATGAGATATTTTTGCGTGAATTAATCTCCAATGCTTCGGATGCGCTTGATAAGCTAAAATATCTAACCCTCACTGATCAGGCGTTTAAAAACCTGAATTTTGATCCCCGTATTGACATCTCATTTGGAAGTGATGTGCAGAAGATCATTACCCTCTCTGATGACAGAGATAAAAAGAAAATGATCACCGTTTCCGATACCGGGATCGGTATGAATGATAAAGAGCTGGAGGAAAATCTGGGAACAATAGCCCGCTCAGGAACCCAGGATTTTCTGAAATCGCTCACAGGAGATGCAAGAAAAGATTCAAACCTTATCGGAGAGTTTGGAGTTGGTTTTTATTCATCCTTTATGGTAGCGGAAAAGATTGAGGTCATCAGTAAGAGGGCAGGCGAAGACGCCGCATATAAATGGATAAGTGATGGGAAAGGGAATTATGAAATAATAGATGCAGACAGGGATCAGAATGGAACAACCGTTATCCTCCACCTGAATGACGCCGGGGCTGAGTTTGCAGACAGGTGGAGCATTGAGGGTATAATTGAAAAATATTCAAACCATATCCCATTTCCCATATTCATTCATTATAAGGATACCAGGTATGAAGGAGCAGGGGTAGACAGAAAGGAGATTAAAGAGCAAAAAGTTGAACAGGTAAATGCGGCATCTGCGTTATGGAGGCGCCCGAAAAAAGAACTGACTGATGTGGATTATAACGAGTTCTACAAGACGATCTCCCATGATACAGAGGATCCCCTCCTGCATATTCACACCAGAGCCGAGGGAACAATGGAATACAACACCCTTTTTTATATCCCGCAGAAAGCGCCGATTGACCTGTTCTGGGCTGATTATAATCCCGGGGTTAAGCTCTATATAAAAAGGGTCTTCATCACGGATGATGAACGGGAACTTATGCCACATTACCTCCGGTTTGTCTGCGGGGTCATCGATTCTGAGGATCTCCCCCTCAATATTAGCAGAGAAATGCTCCAGAAGAACAGGATCCTCACCAATATAAAGAACGCATCTGTGAAGAAAATACTTGGGGGGCTTATAAATCTTAAGAAGGAAAAGGAAAAATATGATTCTTTCTACAAGGAATTTGGTCGTCCTCTCAAAGAAGGGGCCTACCAGGATTTCAGCAACAGGGATACTATTGTTGAGCTTCTGCAGTTTAAATCCACAATTTCTGAGGGGTATACAGGTTTTACAGAATATAAAGAGAGGATGAAACCTGACCAGAAGGCAATTTACTATGTAACCGGTGAAAATGAGCAGAATCTCCGTAATTCCCCTCTCCTTGAAGCGTATAATGAAAAAGACATCGAGGTACTTCTCATGGATGATGAGATTGATGAGATTGTGATTCCTTCGATTGGGAGGTATAAAGATATTGAGCTTAAATCAGTTAACCGGAGTGATGCTGCAGATGATCTGAAAACAAGAGAAGATAAGGAAAGTGAAAAAAAGATCGACCCTCTTATAAAAAAGGTCAGGAAGATACTGGGTGATGAAGTAAAGGATGTAAGGGCTTCTACCAGGTTAAGTGATTCTCCTTCCTGTATTGTTGCAGATGAAAAAGATCCGACCCTGCAGATGCAGCAGATTCTCAAGTCCATTGGTCAGAAAGATCTGCCCGAAGTAAAACCGGTCCTTGAAATAAATCCCAATCATGAAATCATCAAAAAACTTGAAGCAGCGGATAACAGGGAGATACTTGAGGATGTAAGCCGGCTGCTTCTAGAACAGGCGCTCCTGCTGGAAGGTGTAGAGCTGAAAGACCCGCCCACTTTTGTAAAGCGGCTGAACAGGATCCTTAACAAATCTTTGTAAAAAGCCGGCAGGATAAATGTGTTAAATCTCCTCTTCTTTAACCTTTATCCTTTAGCCTTTAACCTTTAACCTGCAGCCGCCTGATTTATGTATGATTTAAAATTCAAGCGTGTACATAAGGCCATTATGAAACAATAACAGGAATTTTATCATGAAAGGCGCAGTAACCGAACTGGCTGAGCGTTATTTTGACTATCTGTCCCGTTCTTTTCCGGTCATGTGCGCCAGTGATGAGTTCCACTTTATGCCGCGGGCAGAGAAAGCCGGACTGTATTATAATAAGATCGACAATTTTGATGCTGATGCAGTGAATGAGTGTATTTTTATTTTGAAGGAGTTTCAAAGCGATTTTAGCGGCATTTCAGGGAATAAAGATCGTATTGCCAGGCATGATGATAATCTTGAAGCGCTCATAGACCTGGAATTATTAAAGGCCAGTGTTGCAGGCATATTGATTGAGCTTGAAACAAAGCGTCCATGGCGGAATAATCCTCTTCTGTATTTGAAAGTAGCTTTCATAGGGCTTGACCATGCATCTTCAAAACCTGCTTCAGGACAGGAAGAGCTGACCAGAAGAGTACTGGACCGCCTTGGGGCAATTCCCCGGCTACTCAAGCAGGCTGCCCGGAATATCAACCAGGTGCCTGCGCCTTATCAACAGGCTTCACTTAATATGATTGTCGATTGCAGGAACTACCTTCTTGAAATCAAAAAAAGCCTTTCTCATGATAAATACAGGGATTTTAACGAATATTTAGATAATACGTGGTCCGCACTTGATGGCTTTGAGGCTTATTTAAGATCGATTCCACTTGTTCATGATGGGCATGCAGATATTAAGGACATTGAAGCCACACTGCGCGGCCATTTTATGACAGTGCGGAGTTTAGCCGAAATATTTCAGATTGGTATGGAGGAATGGCAGAAAAATTTACGGCAATTAAAAAGGATTCAGGCAAAAATAGATTCACAAAAATCATGGAAAGAACTATATGACTCTTATTGCCCTCCTGATATCGAAAGAATGGATACCATTTCCCTCTACAGGCAGGAATTCGAGCAGTTGTGTAGGTTTTTCAGAGAGCACGGTTTTCAGGATTTTAATTTTAATACATCCCTTGAAATTTGTGAAACCCCCGTGTATTTAAGATCTGTCCGTGGGGCCGCTTCTTTTAGTGCAGCATTCAGTACGGATAGAAGGGAAAAAGATTTTTTCTTTATTACAACTCAGGTGCCGAAGATGATGAGTAAAAACACGGCACGGCTGTTACGAAAACGGCTTTACCGTGAATATAAATTTCTCACTGCTCATGAGACCTTCCCGGGACACCATCTGCTGGATAGTTTTCGAAGACAACTTAAAAACCCTGTGAGGCGTCAGATCGAGTCGCCGCTTTTTTATGAGGGATGGGCATATTATGCAGAATCACTCCTTGACAGCTATGAATATGTTAAAAGCCCTATCGATCATCTGGTAAATGCCAGGAGGAGTTTATGGAGGGCAGCTCGGTGCCAGATTGACGCTGGTTTAATCAACGGGATGCTTACCAGGGAAGATGCGGTGGGCCTGCTGAAGGAGGCCGGATTTACACAGGATGAAGCGAATGACCAGATTGACCGCTTTCAACTGAATCATGGTTATCAATTATGTTACAGCCTGGGCAGATACGAGATATTGAAACTGAAACAGAGCTATGGTACACTATTGGGATTGGAACGCTTTCACAGGAGGCTGCTTGAAGGTGGCGAACTGCCGTTCCACCTGATTGCAGAAAGATTTAAAAACCTGGCACAGGAGTAGAAGTTGGAAGATGTATCAGGATATCACTCAGAATGGAATCTTGGGAGCCCGGGTGGATGGGACTACCAGCGAATCACCCAGCTTATCGGGAAGGCTGTCTGGCTCAGGCTTAATGAAATTTCTCCAATTAAAGTAAAGCTTGATTTTGACCATCCGCTGCTGCTTCCCATTAACGGATTTGTAAAGATGCTTGTCAAGGCGCATCGGACCCGTGAAGGCAGTAATCCAGGCCTGATTGCAGTAGCTGCAGAAGAAGAAACCCTGGAAAGCGTAACAGAAAATAAAAATCTTGCCCAATGTCTTAACACCATTCATGGTATTTCAGGTGTGTTGATTGCTCCCCAGGAATTGGAGCTGAAAAATGGGAAGGTGTGCTGGAAAGCGCAGCCTGTTTCAGTGATTTTCATTGACTTCAATACCGATGTACTGCTAAAACTGCATAAAAAATACGATTTAAGCGCACTTTTGCAGGCAGTTCAACAACGCAGGGTTATTAACCCCCGCGGTACTGAACCGATTAATGTCAAGAGTATGTTTGAAGTCATTACAGGGCCCAATCAAAATCGGTTTCACCGCGAGATCGTGCGAAGAACTCCCTGGACACGGCAGTTCTATCCGCGCAGGACCGAAGGCCCTCAGGGAGAAGAGATTTGCAATTTGATCGATTGGACTCGATCTAACTGGTATAACCTTGTGCTTAAACCGGAGAGGGGGTATTCCGGCAAAGGAGTCAGGGTCGGTGAAGTTCACCGCCAAAAGGAAGCCACCTCCTTTGGAGGTGGTATATAATATTTCAAAAAAGATTAATTCAAAGGCTATGCTTTTAAAAGACTTTTGGCTTGGGAAAAGCCACCTGCTTTGCAGGTGGTCTTTTACCGGGATGCTGATGAGGCTATTGAGCTTGCATTGAAAGAGAGAAATTTTATCGTTCAGGAGAAGGTACCACTCAGGCTGTGGGCCGAAGATATACCGGCATTGAATCCTGAAACAAAAAGTATTGTTATCGAGAACTGCCAGACGGATTTTCGGAGCCTCTTTGGGCCCGAAGGACTGTTCGGGTTTGTAGGCCGCTATGGTGGGGTTCCGACGAATGTCGGAAGCGGAGGCGGGGTTCAACCACTGGCTGTCCTTAGTTCAGACATGAGTGTATATGAGGCAGTGAACAGGATCAATGAGGGTATTATGAGCATGGAATATGATAAGTTATACCAGGTAGTTGAATTACAGAAAAAGATGGCTCTTGAACAAAGCTTCACCTATTTGCTTGGGCCGATAAAGACAGCGTTAAGGCCGCGGGTGGTCACTGCTCATCAACTGGAGATACTCAAAAGCTATTGTGCTGATCTGTGGGCAGACTGTCTGACATTGGAGAAGATGTGGCTGGCAGGTGAGCTGGACCATATCGTCAACATCGAAGAAGAAGAGCTTGAGATTGCGCGTCTGCAGCCCTGGGAAGGATCCCCTGCAATCATCGCCTCAGACGGGCTGTTTAATTTTGGAGCGAAAAGGCCGGTATCGTGAGTATAAAGGTAGATCCGGACTGGTGGAAAAGCCTATTTGATGAGGTTTATCTGCTCACCGATGCACGTTCGGTTTGTGACAACGATATAACACGGCGTGAAGTGGATCTCATGTGTGAACTGCTGCCGGTAAATCCCGGCCATAAGATCCTTGACCTTTGCGGAGGGCATGGATGGCACAGTTTCGAGTTATACGCCCGGGGTATTACCAACTGTACTTTGCTGGACTATTCGCAGTATCTCATTGATCATGCCAGGGAAAATGCAGAGAGGTTTCATTATTCTATGGATTTTATCAGGGCTGATGCGAGAGATACGGGACTTATATCAGCGAGTTTTGATCACGTAATCATAATGGGCAATTCACTGCCAAAAGGAAGCCACCTCCTTTGGAGGTGGTCTATAATATTTCTAAAAAGATTAATTCAAAGGCTATGCCTTTAAAAGCCTTTTGGCTTGGGAAAAGCCACCTGCTTTGCAGGTGGTCTTTTACTAGGTTACATACCTGAACCTGAAGCTGACCCACAGATCCTCGAAGAGGTAAAACGAGTCCTGCGTCCTGAAGGCTGGGTACTGATTGATGTGGCAAACGGTTTTTCTGTTCGAAATACATTAAACCCGAAGGCATGGCATGAGATTGGAACGGATATTGTTGTATGCCGCAGGCGTGAACTGGATGGAAACAGGGTATATGTGCATGAAATAGTCCTCAGTAAAAAAAAGGGCATGATCCGTGACCAGTCCTACTCCATCAGGTTGTATGAACCTGAACCTTTTGCGGAGCTCCTCAAAAAGGCTGGATTTATCCGGGTTAAAGTCAAAACCGACTTTTCACCCCATCAATTAAAAAGCGATTATGGTTGCATGAACCATCATATGGTGGCAACAGGACAAAAGCCCTGTGGGTCTTAAGCCCTGATTGAGGAGCATATCTATACTTTTCAATACCTGGAACTTTTGAGGATAAAAATTGTTTAAATAGCCATTGTATTTGTTAAGGGACAGCCTCAATTAGATACTATTTTGAAATCTTTCTTCTAAAGACACCAGACCCAAACGAACCAAAATAGAGTATAGAACCATCAGCGGAAAGGGCTAAACAGCGTGTGACATTATTACCATTTGTGGCCGGAATAGGATTGGTTAAGCCCTCATTCCATGAAGACCAGCTTTCACCCGCGTCTCTGCTTATCATGACCACCTGCCTTTGAGCGGCTAGATAAAGGATATTGTAATTAAATTTATCAACAATTATTTCGTAAAATTCCTGATCTTTAGAGAGACCGTTCATAATCTCTTTCCAGTGTGCTCCCCAATCTTCGGATTTCATCACAATTCCACGGAAACCATCAACTCCCGTCCCTTCATTTTCGCCATTCTTTGAACAGGCATACATTATGGAGAGATTATCAAGATCAAAATCAATGGAAAAAACCCACTGTTCTCCCGGCCAGCCTTCATCCAGCATCTGCCAGTGCCCTCCAAAATCATAAGAAATATTAATAGCATTATATGTACCAGCATAAACAATATCAGGGTTTGTAGGATGGTTTACTAATCTAAAAACTCCGTCTAAAGTCCAGCCAAGGTTACTCTCTTTCCAATTCTTCCCACCATCACGGCTTATATAAATACCTTGAGGAAAAGTCCCTATCATTATCAAATTCGGATCTTTTGGATGAATCAATATGGAAGTATACTGATACATGGGCCTATCGTCCCATAAAGGCCATGTTACCCCAAAATTACCAAAAGCATTCAGAGCATTCCAGGTATTACCTTTCCATCTATAAATTCCGTATCCTTTTGTTCCTGCAAAGAGCTCACCGTTTGAATTTATGAAAAGCGCACGAACATCTAAACCTGGTAATCCATTATTCATCGGGCGCCAGGTTTTACCCCCATCCTGCGTGATGAAGACACCCTCTTCACTGGCCACATATACTGTGGCTTTATCGAAGGGAGAAACACAGATTTGAGTGATATGCTTCCCATTCATTATCCAGTCCTTTCCATTCATGGGAACATTCAACAAACAGGCATTTAAGGATTTAAAAATACCTCTTCCCCAGGTGCCAACCCACATTTCATTCGGGTCATTGGGGTTTATTGCAATTGTATAATAACCCTGCCTGAAAGGATCTTCTACTATTACACTCGGTGTGATCCCATTCCTATCCCGAAAAGTACCATCTTTATCTGAACAATACACGCCGCCTGGAAACGAGGAAACAAAGATACGATTTGAATTTGCAGGATCTATTAAAATCTGTAGACTATAAACCTCAGGCACCGGTTTATTACTCCGTTCTTTTTTCCAGGTTAAAGAAGAGGATTTTTTAGAGGATATATACAAATCACCGGAATAGATCCCACATCCCTGTGTCCCAACATAGATCTTACCCCCACCTATTGCACAAGAAGTAAGGACTATTTTATCCTCTCCAACCTTACACTCAGACCACGTCTTCCCTCCGTCTTGACTCATAAAAAGACCATCAACAATATCTACGGCGAAAAGCAGATCATGATTATCCGGATGGATCCTTATAGCTCTGCAGCTTACGCTTGTTTCCAATACTTTTTTCCAGTTATCTCCTGCATCGATTGATTTATATACACCGGCCGAATCTTTAAAAGTAATATCACCTTCCACGCCTGCTATCCTGGTAAACCAGGCAGGCAAAGAACCTCCTCTTGCTGCTGTATATAAAATATTGGGATTGGCTGGGTCTATTTCTATATCATATACCCCCACATAGGGAAAACCTGTAAGCTTCCGCCATGTCTTTCCTGCATCTATTGATTTATAGACACCTGCTATGTTTGATGTGACGTAAACAATGTCCGGGTTTGTCGGATCTACAGCTATATCAAGAATACCCCTCGGAAGCGTGCCTGTTATATCCTTCCATGTTCGACCCGAGTCTATTGATTTATACATTTTGCCGCCCAATAAGCGGGGATAAAAAGTCGAGGCATATACCGTGTTGCCCATTGCGAATACACGCATCACCAGCAGAGCCCCATCCTTTGAAAAATCTGCTACTTTCTCCCAGCTAAGCCCGGCATCCTCACTCTTCCATACAGTTGGACTTGAGCGGTCCGCTAAATAGATCTCATTCGTATTCTCAGGATTTAAACAAAGAGCCGTTCCGGAGATAGGGGCCTCTTTTAAAAGCTGCCATGTTTTACCTGCATCTCTGGTCTTCCATGTACCTCCTAACCACGTGGTAGCATAGACAACAGATGGATAGTTGGGATCCACCATAAGTTGGGCCTGTCCCCACACCGTACACATTTTAAATACTTCATTATATTTAACCCATGTATTACCACCGTCCGCACTCTTATATATTTGCCCTTCGCTACCTATGCTTCCTGCATAGAGGATATCCGGATTTTTAGGATCCATTGCTATGGAAGTTATACCTTTTGACCCGGGAACATGGAGAATCGTGTCCCAGTTTTGGCCGCCATCAAAGGTGCGCCTTATCATTGCCCAGTCTTGAAAGGGCTTGGAGTTATAGCCACTGTAAACAATGTTTGAATTATTTGGATGAACAACGAGTGTATAGGTATAGTCTATTTCAGAAAGATTAAGATAATTCCAACGCCAGTTATTATCGCTCTCTCTAGTTCCTTTGAAAATTCCAAAACCGTTGTTTAAAGCATACAATACCTCTGGATCATTACCCTGGGCCATGGCATAGATAGAGCAAAAATTGAAGGCCCCCTTTTCTCTTGGGTTAGCAATTAACTCCCAGGTGTTTCCTTTATTGGTGCTTTTTTGAACATAAGGAACATCACCAATATACCAGACATGAGAAGTGTTATCTGGTTCAACTATGATTTCATCAGCCCAGGGATGAGCAATGCCGCCTTTATTAAGACGAACCCAGGTATCTCCATAGTCATCTGAACGGAAACAACCTTCTCCATTTGCAGAAGTGGCATAGAGTACAGCAGGGTTCTTTGGATCTACAGCTAAAAGGTTTATGGTTGTTTCCACGATACCGTTATTGATAAGCACCCAATTTTGTCCGCCATCAGTTGAGTAAGCAATTCCTGCTGCCCGCAGGGGTAAAAATATTTCATTTGGATTCTCGGGATGAATGGCCAGATGTCGAAAACCTACTCCGACGATATTTCCTTTTGCATGGAGAGTTCTTTTGAAAGATTTTCCCCCATTATCTGTATAGATAAAATGACTTCCACTGCCAATATATATTTTTTTATCGGGGCCCGCCTCAATCACGCGAGTGTCAGACCAATCAAAAGCGCAATTTATAGTAACCGGTACCCAGATTTTTCCATTATCAACGCTCTTATAAAGTAAAGGTTGAGGAATACGCTCATTGTATAATGGACCTTCACTAATCCAGATCTCCTCTTTATTAAAGGGATTAACAAAGATGCTTAATATAAACCTATCATGTAGACTGCCATAATTTACCTCTTGCCAGGTTTTTCCATCATCATCCGAAGAAAAGACTTTCCCTCTGTGCCAGTTTTTTAAAGAATAATCATTAATGGCAATGAAGATTCTTTTCTCAGAAAGGGCAAGACACAAGGCTATGCTGCCTTTTGGTGTTGGTAAATTTTCCTTTATACTTTGCCAATTATCGCCACCATCTGTAGAGTTAAAAACAGCAGGAATGGTTTCTTTACCTTTAAATCCACATAGGTAGAGTATATCTGTGTTTTGAGGATCGATGAGGAAGTCAAGTGATACGATTCCTCTTCCCATGCCATTTGTCTTTTGAATCCAGGTTTTTCCACTATCCAAACTCTTCGAAAAGGTACGATAATTACAATATATAACTGAAGAATTATCCGGATCTAATTCTATTAAATGAGTATCAAACTGTTCGGGAAAAGGAAGCAGCTCCCATTGGGCTCCTTTATCTACGGATTTATATATTCCCTTTCTTGAGCCTGCCGCATAGAGGATGTGAGGATTATCAGGATCAATTGTTATATCATTTATATATCCTCCTGGCGGCCCGTTTGTCTTTACCCAGCCTGAAGGCTTTGAAGCTTTATGTTTATCTGTTTGCACCACACGATACGTACAGGTTAAACAAAGTAAAGCTATAATGAGAAAAAGAAAAAAAAGTAAATACTTTTTCATCGTCTTTACCCCTCCTGGTTTCAGTTACTTTTTCAGATCACGTATACTTAAGCTCGCAATATAAATCTTGAAGAATACCATCATAAATTCCAGGACGTAAATACCATAAACCAAAAAATCAAGGAGTTAGAAACGATGGCCAGAAGTAATTATAAAACGTATTTTAAGAAATTGCTACTAAATTTCATGGCGGAACTTTAACAAATTTATCACAGAAACAGATTTTGCTTTCTCAAAAGAGACTCTATGTTTCTTTTGATTCTCTCGATCTTTTTGATTGATAGGAAAATTTATAATCGGGTTTATCGAGGTAGTATCTGATGTGGATAAACCACATTCAAGATTATAAAGATTTTCTTGCCTATTGTGCAAGAAAATTAGTATTAAGGTATTAATGCTGTTGCCATATAAGGATAAAGCATTCATTGATATAGTAAAACTAAGGGATTATTGTTTAAATCTCAATCATCCTCTTGTTATATTTTATAAAAGAAAGGGAATTGCAATGGAACAAAAGCCAAAGCTACTAGCAGTTATAGCATTGCTTCAGGATATTCCTAAATACCGGTTATTAAAAGGCCAGGTAGGAACTATAGTTGAGTATCTTGATGAAGATGTATTTGAGGTTGAATTTTCTGATAATGAGGGACGTTCATATGCTTCTATAGCTTTGTCAACAAACCAATTTCTTATACTTCATTATGAACCAGCCCAAGTAGCCTAGTTAAATTACAAGCCAAGCTTCTGTTTGGGGAATCTCTAGTGGGTGATATTTCAGTTTTGTGGATTTATTCTTTATGATAATACATTTATTTCCCAGGTGGTTCCTGTCATGGGGTACAAGGCAGGATTTGAGGAGCTGGGAGAGAGATGAAGTAGAAGAGAAGGCTGTAAAAAAACTGGTCCTTAAGCCGCTATGGAATATTACAGTAAGACGGGGAAATCTATTTAATTTTATGTACTTTGATTGAAATTATACGATTGTAAATATTCGCTCCAAGTTATTTTACTCAATGGATCAGACAGGGTCAATCGAATCAAAGTTGTACTATCACGCTTTCTCATAAACGTTCAGAAAATCATCTCTTGAAATTCCAGCTGGAATTTCA
>JAUVYC010000180.1 GCA_030603285.1 Spirochaetota bacterium | reverse complement strand
AATCCTCGCAAAATCAAATGCAGCTACAGATACAGATCCTCCTGCCGAAATGCTTCCCTTTATACCTGAATACTTTTCAATGATTTTCCCAGGGCTGAATACTGGGGAGGTAAGTATCCTGGTGCCTGAGTAGTTTCTCAGTGTTGTCGGATACACAGCAGGATCTGCAACAAGGATAGGAGCAGGAGCCCTGCATTTTATCAGACTTTTTGTATATGCAATAAAAAAACTGTTAATGTACTGAGGGTCTACGGTTACTGCAAAATCAGGTATGATTTCTTTTTTTAAAAGCGGTTTTAATGTTGTATCCACTGCTATTAAGAAAATATCATCTTTAATATGAACCAGTGTTTCAATATCCTCATTAAGGGAGGGGCCTGCACAAAGAACTGCTGCCGGTATGCCCTTCAGCGCGTTTTTTAGTTTGAGTATTCCGGAAAGTGTAAAGAAGTAAAGGGAATTCTTGAAGGTGTTTTTCGTCCATAATCTGTCAAATCTCTTCAGGGTAGTAAAATTTATCTTTTTCTTATTGAGAAAAGAATAGATATCATTCCTTATTTTCGCGACCTTTTCATTGAATAGTCCCATATAGGGCCTTAAGACGATTAATTTTATATCTGAATGAGGCTGGTGGCTCATTATCTCTTCACAGGTAAAATGGCTCACATCAGGGAAAATGAAAACTCTATTTGACAATAAGATGCCGGAGATATCTCTTGCTGTTAGAGCTTCTTTGAAAAGTCTGATAGCCGGCTCTATTACTACGATTATAGATGATTTGTTTTCATGTAAGAGCTTTTCAATGTGATACCCGAGACCGAAACCAATGACGAAAATAAGCTGTTCGCTCCCATCAGTGTGAGATTTAACAAGCCTCTGGGCCTCTGCCCATGGATCTTTTTTTGAATGAATTAGTATACATTTTTCTTTATTGGATACCTCGAGGGCAGGAACCCCTTTTTCTGTAAGGAGTACCCTGTAAGAAAGGTGGTCATCCCTAATGTCATTGATTTTCTTAAAAAGTGAAGGAAAATGATTTTCCAGGATAGGAATATTTTTTTTATAAATCGTATTATTTTTCATCTTTCAGGACATAAATTTCTGAAAATGACGGGAGTATATTAAGGTATGGAGTGATGCGTTCAACGATATTTTTAAATACAGGTGCTGCAGTCTGACCTCCTCCATAAACTTCTCCCAGTGGATGATCAAGTGTTATCAGCACAACAATTTTTGCCTTTGGAACAGGTATGAATCCTACAAACGAGGCATAGAACTGGTCTTCCAGGTAGCCTCCCCTGTCAGTATCAGCTATCTGTGCGGTTCCGGTTTTGCCGCTTATTGTATATCCTTCTATATATGCTTTGTACCCGGTTCCTCTTTCGGTCAGTACACCGGTAAGAATAGAAAGGATTCGTTCTGAGGTATCTTCACTAATTACTTTTCTAATTTTTAGCGGGGAATATATTTTCAAAATTGATCCGTCCGGCTTTTCTATCTGTTTAATAATCCTCGGCTGCATCAAAACCCCTCTATTTGCCAGAGCAGAAGCAGCGGTTATTAATTGGAGGGGTGTAACAGAAACTTCCTGGCCGATTGCCATGCCATATTTCGATATTTTGCTCCAGTCATTCGGGTTTCTCAGAATCCCCTTTGCTTCACCTGAGAGATTAATACCTGTGGGTGTTCCAAAACCAAATGCTCTTAACCCTTCATATAGTTTAGGGACATCTATCCTTTTTACTGACTTCACCATGCCTACATTGCACGATTTTTCAAGTACCTGTCTGAAGTCTATACTGCCATGAGCTCCTGTATCATGTATAATGCGATTTTCAACCTCAACGCAGCCTTCGCAAAGAAATGTATCGTCCTCACGGATAAGACCATTGTCCATTAATATTGATGCAATAAATATTTTAAAGGTCGAACCGGGCTCGAAGGAATCAGTAATGGCTTTATTTCTTTTTGTAGTATTTGAATATTTAGTGAAATTGTTGAGATCATAATCCGGTTTATTTGCCATTGCTAAAACCTCTCCTGTTGACGGATTCATAACGATTGCAGTAATAAGTCGTGCGCCTGTATGTTCCAATGCTCTGGAGAGTTCTTCTTCAACAATTTCCTGTATGTATTTATCAATAGTTAGAATAACTGTATATCCCCGTGTGAAGAATGAGTAATCGATTCCACTGCTGTCAATTGTTTCAGGTAGCAGGAAATCATCAAAATAGTATTCAATTCCCTCAAGGCCTTTATTATCGATACCGGAAAATCCAATAACATGAGATAAAAGATTTTTATAAGGATAGTAACGTTTATATTCTTTTTCAAGATACACCCCCTTTATGTCGAGTTCTTCTAACCCTTTTGTATATTTAAGCTCTACCTGCCTCTGCAACCATACGAATGGTCTGTTTTTATTAATAAGTTTTAATATATGGTTATAATCCATTTCTAAAACAGATGCAAGTTCCTGTGCTGTTTTCTTTTTTTGTTCTATTTCTTTTGGCCGCACATACACGGAATAGGTTTCAAGACTGAGTGCAAGCTTCTCACCGTTCCTGTCAACAATAAAGCCCCGCTCTCTGTAACTGGGTGTTTGTGGTGAGGAGGTGATAATGTCTTTCTGAAAAAACATGAGTTTTATAATTCTCACAACGAGAATACTGAAGACAAGTGCAATAATAATAATAAAAAACTTGAATCTTCTTGCTGATTTTTTTTCCATCCTATTGTTGTTTTCGGCTCATCTGTAAAAAATTAAAATAAAAGTTAACCCAATTTTTCAGTCACCAAGAAGTCTTGACATGCAGTAAACGAATGAATATATTTTTGAAAATTAATCAGGCAGACAAAAATGAACCTACAGGAAATTATTTTTTTTCTAAATATCTTTTGGAGCAATAAGGGTTCAATCATTGTACAGCCCTATGATATTGAAAAGGGCGCCGGAACTTTTAATCCCGCTACATTTCTTCGGGCTTTAGGGCCTGAGCCCTGGAATGCAGCCTATGTTGAACCTTCCAGGCGGCCTACCGATGGAAGATATGGAGAAAATCCCAACAGGCTTCAGCTATATTATCAGTATCAGGTATTAATTAAACCCTCTCCTGTTGATATACAGGGCCTCTATCTTGATAGTATCAGGGAAATGGGGATAGATTTTAAAGAACATGATGTCCGTTTTGTACATGATGATTGGGAATCACCTACTCTGGGAGCAACCGGGCTTGGATGGGAGGTATGGCTTGATGGTATGGAAATCACTCAATTTACCTATTTCCAGCAGGTTGGAGGAATTGAACTGGAACCGATATCTGTTGAGCTCACATATGGGCTTGAACGTATTGCTATGTTTATACAACAGAAAGATGATGTATTTGATATTTTATGGAATGACAGGCTTACCTATGGGGATATCAGGAGGAGAGAGGAGTTTGAGTTTTCAACCTTTAATTTTGAAACTGCAAATATAGATAAACATGTAAGTTTATTTAACGAGTACGAAAATGAAGCTGAACTGTTACTTGAAAAAGATCTGGTTTTACCTGCATACGATATGGTAATGAAATGTTCTCATATTTTTAATATTCTTGAAGCCAGGGGTGCCCTGAGTGTCACAGAGAGAACCTCATACATCCAGCGGGTGAGGAATATGGCAAAAACTATCGCTGAAGCCTATATAAAAGCTAGAGAAAAACTGGGATTTCCTCTCCTTGCCAAATCGAATCATTAATATTTACTATGGAATAAGATGAGGACTTCAATGAGTGAGAAAAAAGATCTGTTAATAGAAGTGGGTTTAGAAGAGCTCCCTCATTCATTTATTGAGAATGCATTGAAGGGCTTTGAAAATAACTTTACCGGGCAGTTATCAAATCAAAAGATTGAGTTCGGTAAAGTTATAGCATTTTCAACCCCACGAAGGATGACTCTATTCATCAAGGAAGTTAACATTAATCAGAATGATTATATTGAAGAAAAAAGAGGACCATCAATTGAAAAAGCATATTTACCTGACGGAAGCCCCTCGAAAGCTTTAACGGGATTTTTAAAAGGAAACAACATTACTAAAGATGATATTGCCACCAAAGTATCTGAGAACAGAGAGTATGTTTTTCTTTTAAGAGAAATAAAGGGGAAGGATACGTTTACACTTTTGCCTGAAATTTTAGATATAACGTTAAAATCTCTTTATTTTCCAAAAACAATGAAATGGGAAAATACCGGTTTTCAATTTGCAAGGCCAATAAGATGGATTTTATATCTATTCGGAGAGGCCATTGTTCCATTTAAAATAGCCGACGTTGTCAGTTCAAACTATACATACGGGCATAGATCTTATGGAAACAGCCGCATTGTAATCAAATATCCCACTGAATATGAAAAAAAACTTTCTGCCAATTCAGTTATAGCTGATAGATATAAGAGAAAACTACAGCTCCAAAAACAGATTGAAAAGATCATCATACCAAAAGGCCTGGAAGTTCCGGAAATTGCAAAGGATTTGTATGATATAAATAATGATTTAACAGAATTTCCACATGCAGTGATATGCGAATTTGATAAATACTTTCTAGAATGACCTGTTGAGGTATTGACCTCAGAAATGATAGAACATCAATATTACTTTCCCCTTATCGAAGGTAGTAAGGGCAAACTTTCAAATTACTTTATAGCAGTATCGAATATATGTGAGAAAAGTAAAAGTGTATATGGTTATCAAAATGTTTTACGGGCACGACTTGATGACGGCAGGTTTTTCTTTAATGAGGATAAGAAAAAGGGCTTTTCTGAGTATAATGAAAAACTTAAGACAGTTACCTTTCATGAACAACTTGGAAGTATGCATCAAAAGATTGAGCGGATTATGAAAATAAGCGAGGTTCTCGCAGGCCTGGTGTCACTTAATAATAAAGAGAAAGCCTCAGTATGTAAGACGGCAGAATTATGTAAAAATGATCTTGTTACTCTTACGGTAAATGAATTTCCGGGCCTCCAGGGGATAATGGGATATTACTATGCACGTGCTTCTGATTATTCTGAGGACGTAGCACGCGGAATAAAAGAGCACTATTATCCCCGTTTTGCTGCAGATATACTTCCTTCCTGCGTCGAAGGGTCGTTGGTCGGAATAGCAGATCGGTTGGATACAATTCTGGGGATTTTTTCCATAGGGCTGAAACCAAAAGGGTCAAAGGATCCCTTTGCGTTGAGAAGGAAGGTATTCGCGATTGTTAAAATTATTATTTCAATGAAGCTGAATTATTCAATGAGGAAATTGATAGCCGATAGTGCCGGTTTGTATAGCTGCCAGAAAAGCTCAGCTTTGGTTATGGATGAAGTAGAGGGCTTTTTTATAGACAGGATAAAATCCATTTTTACAGAGATGGGTTTTTTATATGATGAAATTGATGCTTGCATTTCCAATGTTATGGATGATATTTATGAAGCTTACAGAAGGGTTTTAGCTCTTCATGAATACAGGAGTCATAAAGATTTTGAACATCTCCTCATCTCTTTTAAAAGGATGGGAAATATTCTGAAAGAAGAAAAGAAGTTTTTGTTTTCAGAGGATTTATTAATAGAAAAGGAAGAAAAAACGCTCTACAGGCATTTTATTAGCGTAAAGGATAGAATTGTTGAGAACGTTAACATCAAAAATTATAACCAGGCATACAGTATTCTTTCCACTTTTAAACCATATGTAGATAATTTTTTTGATAATGTACTGGTAATGGATGAGAAT
>JAUVYC010000207.1 GCA_030603285.1 Spirochaetota bacterium | reverse complement strand
GGAATTGAGCAGGGTGTGTTTAAAAGGGTTGATGTGGACTTAATGGCCTTTAATATTATGATGCTGGCTCACATGTGGGTCCTAAAGAGATGGCATTTCAAGAATCGTCTCAACCTTGATAAATACTTCAAGCTTCAACTGGAAATCGTAATGGATGCTTTAGAAAAATGAAAGATCTCTAAAACCTTACAGATTCTGACACTAAATAAATATTTTTGATAAATCCTTTTTCAGTAAAACGTGCCTTTACAAGATTTGATATTTTTGGTTCTCCATTGATGCAATAAGCCAGTTGAGTGGCCATGGATGACATAATAAAAAAGATCATTGAAGTTGAGAAAGTATGTTCAGAAGATATTGAAAATGCAGGTCTGGAATACAAAAAGAAAATTGAATCCTTGAGACGCGAGCTTGAAAACAAAAAAGCTCAGGCAGAAGCTGAAATTCTTGAAAGCAATAAAAAGAGATATAAGTCAGCAGTTGAAGAGGCTAATGAACATGTTAAGCAGGAATTGAATGAAATAAACAAGGAAAAGGACCTGCTGATTCAAGATAGGGAGCTCTGTGAGGCGGTAAAAGAAAGGATAATTTCAATTGTCTTGGGAACCTAAAAACCTGGTCTGAAGAATGAACCCGTATGCAGACAAAAACTACCTGCATGCAAAGATTCACGCCTTGCGCAATCAGCTGCTAAGACAGAATGATTATATCAAAATAATCAACGCGCAAAAACCCCATCTTGCCTTCCCCACCCTCATATCAGAAGATGACACAGAGGACCATAAAAAGGCCAAGGAAATAATATTTCGCAATCAAATAAAGAAACTACTGCTTTTCATAGAATCAAGTGATTGCTATAGGGCTCTTTTTAAAGCCTTTTTGCGTTTTTTTGAGACAGGTAATGTCAAGCTGCTGCTGGCAAAGGCTTTTGGCAGAACAATGGTTATCGAGCACTGGAATGATATAAGCCCGCATAATGCATTTGAGAAGGGTTTGTTACAAAGAGATATATCACTGGATGAGTTTAAGTCCCTGCTTGGCAATACCTATCTTAATAATGTGATCGCAGATGATTTCCCTACAAGGTATGAAGAACTTGAGAGCAGGATAGATTTTTGCGCAGTTAGATATTTCTTTAATTTTTCGAAAGAGATTTTCTTTCCTCAGAGCCGGATCTTTCAGGAGGTTATGCTCAGGAAGATTATTTTGCTTAGGATTGTCTGGAACTTTCGCCTCAGTCAGAATTACGGGTGGGATGATGATAAGATTTCGAGCCATCTGGCTTTTCTCCATGATCTTATCGATGAATTCAATGGTAAAGATGAGCTGATCATCAAAATAGAAAGACAGATGAATAAAGAACTTGACCAATCCTCGGGTGGAATACCTGATGTTTCAGATATTGAAAATAAACTGGAGAGGTATTTCTGGACCTATATCTGGAAAACTTTTTCAAGAGACTTCCATTCCATATACTGTGTTATCTCATATCTCTGGCTGCTCTATTATCAGATACAAAATCTATTCCGGATAATTGAAGGCCTTCGATTTAATGTTTCCCCAGACATAATTTCTAAGAAAATTATCTGTGAGGTTTGACATGTTTTCCAAGGCTGACATCAGAAAGGTTAGTATAGGAATTCAAAGGAAGCTGTACGATGAATTGATCTATGAGCTGGGGAAGGAGGAACTGATTCATCTGACTAAGCAGGATTTTGAAGAAATATCGACTGATGCAGAAATGGAGGTCGAACTAAACAAGGAGGAGACAAAGGTAAGGGAAATAATCACGGTGACCAAGTCACTCCTTTCAGCCCTGAACTTCGAAAGTGATGGCAGAAGCGATACTGGTGATAGGGCTGTTTTTCAGGTAGCTTATAAGGGTGATATAGCCAGTGATGAGACCTATCTTAGTTCTGTCAGAAAAAAGATTCAGCAGTTTGAAAAATTACATATAGAGCTTTTACACAACATTGAACAGACCCAGGAGCTGATTTCAATCCTTGAAGAGTTAATCTCGATTGGTATCGATGCAGATGTGATCAAAAGAATGAAGCTGTGCAGCTTTGTTTTCGGGAAAGTACATGCTGATTTTCATGAAGAGCTGTCAGATGCACATGATTCATATATTATAAGACAACACGGCAGACATATTATCGGCATTACAATGTCTGAGAGAAAAAAAGAAATGCTGCTGTTTTTAAAAAAATACGGCTTCGAAGATGAAACCGAGAAAATTAACTCGAGTGAGCTGCGGGCTGCATCAACCAGCCATCTGCGCAAGAGGAATTACTTACTGAAGAACCGCCTGAAAAGGATTGAAGACTGTTTCAACAGGATGAAGGATGGATGGATAACAAAATTATCAGGGCTTTATGCTGGTTACTTGGAACGTGAGACCGTGATTGATGCAGAGAAGATGTTTCTCTTTTCCCGGGAAGCCATGTTCCTAAGCGGCTGGATGGATAAAAAAAACACTGACAAACTGGCTTCAGTTTTACGGAGGGTATGTGGAGATAACTTTTTTCTTGTAGTCTCAACCAAAGCCGAAAGGAATGCACCGGTAGTTCTGAAAAACAATCGCCTGTTCAAACCCTTTGAACTTCTGGTAAAAAATGCCGGGCTGCCTGGAAATACGGAACTGGACCCCACACCATTTGCAGCCATCACCTATGTCCTTATGTTTGGAGTAATGTTCGGGGACGTTGGCCAGGGGCTTGTACTTGCTCTTGCGGGACTTGTTATGAAACTGATTGCCAGAAGGAGAAAGAAGGAAGAAAGTTTTATTGCCGATGCAGGCAGTATCCTGCAACTTTGTGGAGTTTCTGCTGCAATTTTCGGGTTTTTCTATGGAAGCCTCTTCAGCAATGAACACATACTACCTGCGCTGTGGTTTCATCCTATGGAAAACATAATGTCTCTCTTTTTTGCTGTGATGATGATGGGAGCGGTCTTTATAGCAGTAGGTATTCTGCTAAATGTCATAAACGGTCTCCTGATGAGAGACTATAGCGATGCCCTTTTTGGAGCACGGGGACTCGTCGGGCTTATGATCTATGCAGGGTTAATATTTCTGTTTGTTCGTTACATTAAAACGGGGGCATATCCTGCATTGGCAGAGTTGATTGCCTTTATCATTGTTCCACTATGCATCTTTTCGATGAGAAATATACTGGGATTCTTTTTTCTGGGTAATAAGCAGCCCTTCCCCCATGGGGTCTTAGAATATGTTGTAGAAACACTTATAGAGATACTTGAGATGTTTTCAAGTTTTCTTGGAAATACCATTTCATTTATCAGGGCTGGTGCTTTTGCACTCAGTCATGCGGGGCTCAGTATCGCAGTCTATACACTTGCACGTATTATAAATCCCGATATCACAACAATGGCTGCGTTGACGGTAATTATACTGGGGAATATATTTATTATTTTACTTGAAGGGCTTATCTGCGGGATCCAGTCGATGCGGCTGGAGTACTATGAATTTTTTGGAAAGTTCTTTAAGGGTGACGGTTATGCCTTTAGCCCCTTTTCACTAAAAAAAGTAGGTCTATAATGGAGGAGTATCATGATTAAAAAAATAGCATCATCCGGGGTATTGCTTTTTATTGCGGGCCTGACTGTGGCCTTTTTCATGCTTTCACAGGCTGAGCTGCAGGCAGGAGACAGGCCTTCAACAGCAGAGAAAGAAAAGATTTCTTCCGAGGCGGTGTTAGGCGGGCGTGGCCTGGCATTCGCCTTTATTGCGGCAATGGGAGCGGTTGGTTTATCCTGTTTGGCGAGTAGTTATGCGCTTGCAAAGATCGGTTCCGCAGCTCTTGGCGCTATGAGTGAGAAGCCGGAACTCGGAGGCAGGGCCCTGATCTTTCTCGGGCTGGCTGAAGGAATAGCCATTTATGGGCTGATTGTTGCCATTATGATCCTGACCAAGATTTAACGTTTATGGAAAAAATATATATACTGGGAGATACTCATACGGTTACTGCCCTTCGGCTTGCCGGGGTCGAAGGAAGGGTTGCAGATAGGGAAAGTGTAGATATACACTTTAATGAACTTCTGGAAAGAGGCGATGCAGGGGTAATAGTCATTACCCGGGAGCTGGCTGAAGACATACCGGAAAAGATTTACAATGTCAATTTAAACTCCGTCATACCGGTGATCGTCGAAATACCCGGTATTGATGACCCCAGGGGCTTTAGTACGTCAATACTTGATTATATTACTGAGGCATTGGGAATATCCATTTGAGTAACTGGATAGTATCTGAAATCCCGTTTTTGGACGCAGATGAACGCAGATTGCCAAGATTTTAAATATTTAAAAATAGTTATCTGCGAGTATCGGCGAAAATCTGCGTCCTAATTAATTTAAAAATGGAAGATACTACTTTGAAAACAAATAGAGATGAGAAAGGACTGATAAACTCACTCAGAGAGTCTTCCGCCCACAAAAAAAGTGTTATTATGCAACAGGCCGAAGATGAGATAAGCAAGCTGGAGAGGAGCTATATCTCAGATATAGAAGAATTAAAAAAGAAGATCAATGATGAAACCACCAGTAAAATTGATCAAGAGCTTTCAAAGATAAGAAACAGGGCACTCATTGAGAAAAAGAAGCTGCAGTTGCGCATTATAGAAGATTTTATTGCAACCCTGGTTGAAGAGGCGATCGGTGAACTGAGAAAGAGTGGCAAAGATAGATATAAAGAATTTTTGCTGGATTCAGTGGATGAATCGCTTTCACAGATCAAGGGAGGGGAGGCTCTGGTTTACATCTCAGAGGAGGATATGGGGCTGGAGGGCATAAATATTAAAGAGACTATAATGCAGAAAGCAGGACATTCACCGGATATCAGTATAGCTGCAGATAAAGGGATAACTCAAGGGGGGGCTATTGTTATTGATAAAGAAAGAGGTCTCTATTACAACAGCACCGTCGAGAGAATTGTGTATAGAAAATACGATGAGATACGGAAGAAAGTTTTAAACATTCTTTCTGAAAGGAACACTATTAATAACCAACTAACCAGGTGAAATTGAAAGCACAATAACTTAGGGGATAGGAAGGTGTGAACAATATCTTAGTATATACCGCGTAATAAGGTAAGGGGAAAAGGTGAAAGAGGCAGCTATAACAG
>JAUVYC010000255.1 GCA_030603285.1 Spirochaetota bacterium | reverse complement strand
TAATTATTTTCCGGTAATAAAAAAATTGAAGGAGCAGACCTTCTTTTTTCTCAATATGCAGATAGAGCAGAGCGGTCTTTTCCTGCATACTTCCTTCCCCTGCTTTACGATAAGTGCATGATATTCATTAAAGAGTGAATGATCGCAGGGGAGCGAATTTAAAAAAATATTTTGAATATCTGTATACGTATCATCCTTCTCAACTAAATCAAGACGTATAAACATTCTTTTTGTATATGCATCAACAACAAAAACAGGAGTGTGGAAAGCATACAACAGTATAGAATCAGCGGTTTCGGGTCCGATACCTGTTACTTTTAATAGATCTTCCCTTTTAGGCACTTCTTCTTTCAAATGCTTCAAAAAAAATAAGCTGATTGCACGGAGTCGTGCTGCTTTCTGTTTATAGTAACCTGATGGCTTAATGAGTGTTCTAAGCACATCGATTTTTGTACAGATTATTTTTTGGGGTGAGATCAATTTTTTTTGTCTCAGGTTATATAGTGCCCTGTCTGCATTCTGCCAGGATGTGTTCTGTGTGAGAATTGCCCCAACAATTATTTCAAAGGGTTTTTCGTTTTCCGGAAAGTATTTTCCATCAACAGGCCACCAGCCCTGCGGCCCATATTCGTTGTAAAGGATAGTATATATGCTGTATATTTTATTTTTTTCAGTTATGAATGTCATGCCTGTAACGGAGGGATCTTACTATGGTTTAAAAATATTTAATTGTAGTTACAATCAGGCACAATCGGGTACAAGCTTATTTTCTGGTGATGGTTTCAGGTAATACCCGGGGAATTGAATCTGTTTTCAACCCTTTGATGGTTAAAATACCATCCTTTACGATACCCTCTTTCTTTAATTTTCTGGTAAAATATCTGATGTATTTCATATATTTTTTATTGATAATTTTCCATACAAAAAACCCGACTCTTGAGGCCAGCCACCAGAGGATCCTGGTACTATAAAACCTTCTGTATGCCTGAATTAACTTCTTCTGGAGTTTAAGTGGGCTGATATTTTTTGGAAGGATAACTGAATGGCTTCCATCATAGTAGTTCCAGTCATTGATGTAAATCCTGTTTTTTTCTTTCATCTGTTTATATAATTGTGTGCCCGGTATGGGGAAAAGGATTGAAAACTGTGCTGTGCGGCTTCCTGACTCTTTACTGAACTGGATTGTTTTATCAATGGTAGCTTCAGTATCGCTGTCAGCCCCAATGATAAACATTGAATGGACGTCTAAACCGGCATTTACAAGCGTATTAACAGATTCTCTGACCATCTGAACTGTGTGGTTTTTATTGTAATCTTTCAGTGCTCCAGGGTTAATAGACTCAACTCCTATGAAAAGGGTTGCACATTTAGCCCTTTTCAGCATTGTAACCAGCTCTTTATCTTTTGCGACTTGAGTGATGAACTGACTTGACCAGGTGAAATCAAGGTCTGCGCGTATTAATTTTTCAAGAAAAATCTTTGTTTTTACATGATTTGCAGCGAAGTTGTCGTCATAGAAAAATGCCTTTCTGAAGCCTTCGCTGTATCTCGTCATAACTTCTTCCATTACCAGGTCAGCATCTTTAATTCTATATTTCCTGCCGAACATCTGGGTTACTGAACAGAATATACAGTCATGAGGACATCCCCTGGATGCCATTATCGGTGCATATTTCATGTTGATTTTTTTCTTTTTGATGCCATACCCCTGCAGCAGCCCCAGATCGATTATAGGGACATTGTTCATATTTACTCTTGTTCCGTATACGATTTTATCGGTGTTTCTTCCTTCAAAAATGTCAAGCACCACATTTTCGCCCTCGCCGACAACAACCTGGTCAGCGTGCTGTAATGCTTCATTTGGGAGTGCAGAAGGATGATTTCCACCCATTATTATCTTTTTACCAGGAAACTGCCTTTTAATAGCATCTGCAATCTGGTAGGCTCTGTTTATTGTATGAGCAATCGCAGTCAGACCGACAATATCCGCCTCTTTGAGGAAAGGATGCAGTGTGTCATTTTTTTCATTATATACAGGAATGATTTCTTCTTTAAAAACCTTTACTTCATGCCCAGCTTTTTTTAACATTGTGCCAAGGAAAAGGTTTCCCAGAAGTGGAAGTTTTGTCAGAAAAAAGTATACATTAATAGGCGGTTTAGGCTCTATGAGTGCAACCTTCATAATTTTCTCCTCAATGCGTCTTTTTGAATAATGTATTGTACTAAAACCGGGAAATATTGTAAATATAAAAACCAGGAGTGATTGAAAAATAATGGAAAAACTTGGTGTTCATCATAAAAATATCTTATACTATAATCGTGAATTTACGTTATGTAAAGAAAAGATTTCAGTAATTTCAAAATATTTTTAATAAATTCACCAGTTGTAATAGAAAAAATATGGGAAAAGCAGCGGTACTGGGTGCAGGTTATATGGGGAGTGCAATTACATTTCCCCTCGCAGATAATGGGGTCAAGGTAAACCTCTGGGGAACATGGCTCGATGATGATATTCTTGGCGCATGCAAATACGGACAGCACCCAAAATTGAAGAAACAACTCCCTGAAAGTGTTTCTCTCTACAATTCAGATAGGCTCGGGGATGCGGTGAAAGACGCAGATATTATCATTATTGCGGTAACAAGTGAAGGATTTTTTTCTGTCTTTAATAAATTGCTGGATTCAATAGAAAAAGAATATCCCATTTTTTCTTTTACCAAGGGATTTATTACCCATGCTGAGAAAGTACGGAGAATCAGTGCAGGTGCTGCTGATATATATCAACAAAAGCTTCCTGGTTTAAACTTATTTTGGGCTTCAGCCGGCGGCCCTGTCAAAGCAGTGGAGCTCTCGAATAAAGTCCCAACTGCAACAGTATTCGGAATAAACTCTCCCGAGATAAAAGGATTGATTGAGTATTTTCCAACTGACTATTACATGATATCCACCTGTAATGATGTAAAAGGCGTTGAACTTACTTCGGCTTTTAAAAACATATATGCAATTGCTCTTGGTATCTATGATGGGCTTTACCAGGCCACAGAAGACAGGATTTACCATAATTTCAAGGCACTAATTTTTAACCAGGCAATTCAGGAAATGGCTTTACTGGTTGAAAAGGCGGGGGGAAAAAGAAAGACTGTGTTTGACCTTGCAGGCATAGGTGACTTATACGTAACTTCATCTTCTGGGAGAAACCGCCGTTTTGGGGAGTATATCGGCAGAAATGTGAAACCGGAAAAAGCATATAAAATTATGCTTGATGACCATGAGACTGCGGAAGGATACAGCACTTTAGGGCTTGGAATGACCTTTACAAAGCAGTTGGGGGAAGATCTGATCAAAGACCTGCCTTTGTTGGATATGCTTTACCGTATTATTTTTCTTCATAATAATATTAAAGATGAAGTTACGCGGTTTATTCGTTTATATGGACAAATGCGATAATATTTACATCATTTAAAGTGATCTAATGCGGACAAGCCACATTCAAGAAAATCAGGATTAAGGTGCTGAAAGTTTATAGATATTGTTCAGAAAGATTGAATGAGAGGAGATAATGATGTATACAATAGGGTTCATTGCAGAACAGATAGGTGGAAGGGTTATCGGAAATAGTGATAGAAAAATTGGTTTCATAAGCCCCATGGATGATATCGAAAGTGGTTCAATAGTATTTATAAAGGATAAGCGAAACTTGAAGATGCTGAGTGATGATGTTGAGTCGCTCTGTGTTATTGTGGATTTTGAACCAGAGGAGGGTACAAACTTAGATTATATAGTTATTGAACCGGACATGAAGGATGCTGCCTTTATAAAGCTTTTATCACTTTTTGAGAGTAAAATGGTTCAATCAGGAGCAATTTCAGAGAAGGCTTTAGTTTCCTCTGATGCATCCATTGGAAAAAATGTTACTGTTAGTGATTTTGTATCGATCGGAGAAAATACCACTGTACAGGCTGATACGTATATAGGGCCTTATACATTTATTGGAGATAACTGTAAGGTAGGAAGAGGATGTATTATTTATCCTAATGTTACTATTTATCAGAATACAATACTGGAGGACAAAGTAATTCTTCATTCGGGGACAGTAATCG
>JAUVYC010000157.1 GCA_030603285.1 Spirochaetota bacterium | reverse complement strand
AAACCATCAACTGCCGGATAAGTGCTTCTCCTGTTATGGTGGAAGTATCAATGTTCTGATTAATAGCAATAAACTTTACATTGTTCTCCTTGAATATCTCCCACATATTTAAAAAGTCGCGTATGTTACGGCCGATCCCTGACGCTTGTCCCAGATAGACCCTCCTCCCGATAGATTGCAACAAGTTCATACCCGTTCTTTTTTCTCTGTTCGATATAGCGATGGAGCAAATCTTCTTGACTATCCAGAGAACTTATCTCTTTGCTTGCCTGCTCTTCTGTAGAAACCCTGATGTAGAATGCAACTTTTCTTTTTGTATTTGCGTTCAGGTTATCCATCTAATCCAGAGCCTTTATCTGAGATAAACTCAATTCTTAGTCGCAGAAAAACGCCCTGTTTTTCTGCTCCTTGGGGCCGACATGGATGTCGGCCCCCTTCTCTGCCCACCTAAAAAAAGTTTTTCCTTAAAGTAATGCTACCCATTTTAAACAGTTTTCGCACACTGCATTTAAGGTTTGAAAATACAATAATTGCAAAGAATTAGAGGAAACCATTACTTTCGGCTTGGTAGCCTTCGGCTAACTGTGTCCTCGCCTTCGTTCCTTTTATTGTGATAAATCAGATTCAATTTATTCGCTCTCAATAATTGGTCTATTCTATTAAGGAAAAAAGAATAATCTTTTAAGGGTGTCGCTCAGGCTCGTCCACATTCTTAATTTCGCAAGAGCAAGCCGAAAGCCCCACCCATTTTTAACCTTAAAAGTATCTCCATCAATTACTTCACTGCCAAAAGGAAGCCACCTCCTTTGCAGGTGGTCTTTTACTTACCGTAAATTCTGCCATTGGCTACGCCCCCTATTGCTTTAATTTCTTCTGAATTTTCTTGTTTACTGATTCTCTACCCACGTAAACATTGGCGACAGCTCTACCGTATTTATCTCGGCTGACAGTATCGATTCTTACCTCTTCGACTTCGATCATCTTGCGAAGAACCTCTGTAGCTTTGGTAGAGCCAGGTTGTCCTTTCTCTGGGGCATCTACATTCGCAAGCCTTACAGGGTTATTACGGCTTGACGTTTCAAATGTGTCACCATCGATAACCTTTGTAACCTTTTCTTTTCTTGCCATTGTTTTCACTCCTTTCTTAACAAACTCCTTCCGATACTGGGGTATACACACTTTTCCCACTCCCGTAATATGACTCATATACGTGATGGTAGACTAAGCCACATTTCTGACGATAGATTTCAGTCGTAAATATAGGTGGGAGATTTTCGAGTATTTCCTCAATACACAGCCTAACAGACGCCCGGGCCTGTTGCTTTTTTCGCCAATCAAGCACCAGCTTTTCTGCTTTCAGTTTTTCCAAAAGGTCATGTGCCACATTTTTAACTGCCAAGATGTTTTTTTGAGTAATCTTAAGAGGTGGATTCAGTAACAAGTCATAGATAGCTAGCTCTTCTTCATGCAAATTCTCAGACAGAGCTCGTTTTTCTTCTTCATCAAGACTTTTGACAAATTCCAGTAATCGTCTGTAGTATTCTTCAACATTCATTGAACCTGCATTGTATTCATCAATCAATTGCTGAAACTTCTCCATGTAATTAATCCGAGACTTATTGAGCATATATAAAGCACGCAATCTAACTTCAATGGCTTTCCTGAGCTGTTCAGCTAACATTCTTTTGCGACCTTTATTGAACTGTTCTCGTAGCTTATCAAAATTGATTTTACTTAAATCAAGTATTCTGCCCGCCTGATATTCATCTTCACCCGGCTTCTTTGCAACATGGCGTGTTTCAACTTTTACCGATTTATCCAGTAATTCAGATACCTCTTTAAGCACATCGGAGATATCAACTGTGGGAGAAATTGAGCCCAACTTCTCAGTAAGAATTTGTAACAATCTAACTATTGGCTGGAATTCACTGGCAGCAGTATCGGGTAAAATGGCTTTATATGTTTTCTGTATGATCGCATTCTTTTCTCTAAGCTGTGCCTGTCGTTCATCATTTTCTAGAATGCACTCAAAAGCATCATCTGTAAGTCTGACACATTCTAACCCTTCTGCAGACATGATTTCACTAAGCGAAATTCCCCAATCATCACACAGTTTGTTTATCTCATTAATATCCTTTCGCAATGCTTCAATTAATTCTTGCTTCTCAAGAATAGGTTTATCAACACCGCCACCTTCTATTGGCGCCGCATAAATTGCCAATGCCTTGTTTAAATTGTGAAGCACACCGATATAGTCTACAATAAGCCCTGCAATTTTATGTTCTCCAAACACACGGTTTACCCGGGCGATGGTCTGCATAAGTGTGTGGTTCTTCATCGGTTTATCAAGATAAATCGTTGAGCAAGAGGGCACGTCAAAACCTGTCATCCACATGGCACATACAAAAACAATCCGTAATGGATCATCCGGGTCCTTGAACTTCTCATCAAGGTCCTCGTTATTTATCCTTTTTCTGTGTGTTACAATATCAACGCCTTTTGTCTTTAAATCTTCAACTTCATTTTGTGATGGAGAGACAACAACAGCCATATCCGTCATTTTCATGTAAATCAACTTGTCCCCAATTTCTTCTTTGATAAGATCATCAGCCGTCTGTTCATATTCCTTTTGCAGTTTATCAGCATATCTATCCCAATATTTTTTGACCTTATCGTACATCTTTATTGCCGTGGCTTTATCAATTGATACAACCATTGCCTTGCCCATGAACCCTCGGTTCATGAAATGAAGCACGATATCCTGAGCAATATCCTCAAGTCTGTCTTCCCGGGTGATAAGCTGATATTCTTTGGATGTCTTCATGTAAACTTAGATTAACAAGTTGAACTTTCGGTTTTCTATTCTCATAAAAGAGGGGAACAGTTGATTTATCATCAACCGACTGCCTGAAGTTATATATGCTGACATAATCACCGAACACCTCCTTTGTTTTCTCTTCACCAGTTATTAACGGTGTCCCTGTAAAACCGATGAAGTTGGCATTAGGCAGTGCATTTCGCATATTCATGGCAAAAATGTCATATTGTGTGCGATGCGCTTCATCTGTCATAACAATAATGTTTGAACGCTCTGAAATCACTGGATGTTTAGTGCCTTTTTCCGTTCTGAACTTCTGGATAGTTGTAAATACAAATCGGTGATCTTCTCTCAACAACTGCCTTAATTCTTCACTTGTTTCTGCACGTTCTTGTTTTCCTTTTATAGCTCCGGCGCGAACAAACCTTTTATATGTCTGGTCGTCTAATTCATTTCTGTCTGTTACAATAACAAAAGTCCAATTACCTGGAATCTTCCGTAGAATTTTTTGAGAAAAGAAAAACATTGATTCTGTTTTTCCAGCACCCTGCGTATGCCAGAAGACACCAAGACGACCCTGATTCTCATTTATTTTATGGAACGCCTTTATTGTATTTTCAACACCCAGATACTGATGATTCTTTGCAACAATCTTGATAGGGCCGTTTTTCTCATCTCTGAAAAGGGTGTAATTCTCCAGGATATCTAAAAACCTCTCTCTATCACATACTGCCCTGATGACCATTTCCAGAGAGACAATACCTTGCTCACCTTCGGAATTAATCTTTTTCCATTCGCTAAAATGTTCCCATTCAGCAGAAATTGTACCGACTCGGCTTTTACTGCCATTTGAAAGAATGATTAACCCATTGAACCAGAAGACTTGTGGGATGGTTGATTTGTAGTCCCGTAAGTTCTCATCATAGGCTTTTTTAAGATTACGATGGCTTGCTTTCAACTCAATAAAAATAAGTGGAATGCCATTAATAAATCCCACAAGGTCAGCCCTGCGGGTATACATATCACCAGAAATCCAGAACTGAGAGGCGAGGAAGAAATCATTGTTATCTATATTATTCCAGTCAATGACTATAACCCGCTCTCTTATCTGTTCTTTCTTGTCATTCATAAAAGATACGAGAGTGCCGTTTTTTAGGAGGTCGTAAACTTCCCTGTTTGCTGAAACCATGCCCATAACACTACGGTCTTGTGTTAAGATTTTTATAGCCTCATCAATAGCAAGTTCAGGCAAATCAGAATTAATCTTTTGTAATATAGGCTTCAATTTTGAAATCATAACCACATCTGCTTTTGTCTCCCGACCAAGAAAACTTAAGCCCTTTTCATCAAATTCATGGAAGCAGTTCTGGACAGACCAGCCAAGCTGACTGAATAGTTCCATAGCCGGTCTTTCTACTAGTGCAGCTTCTGAATAGTTCTTGTTTTTCGGAGTCATACGTAATTCACCTATCCCTAAATAATCAGTGGGAAACTAACCTTCAACACCATTCATCTAATTATTAGAATCTCGACAAAATGTCGAGAAAATTGTCGAGATTTATTAGATAGTATGATATCTCCCTATCAGCGCGTAAGTTTCCTATTTATCACATATATAGTAGACGGACCAACTCCTTGTCGCCTGACAATTCCTAATTCGGTGAAATGTTTTAAATGGCGCTCCGCTTTCCTGCTATTAAAATTAAAATTCTGCGCATAACCTTTTTTGCTCACTTGTCGCAGTTTAAAAATGTATTCCACTCCACGTTTTTCATCATCATTGAGCTGGTTAAGTATATTTTTATCTGTTAACGCCGGAATATCCTTGCTAGTTCTATAGAACACTAAATCCAGAAAAGGTTCCCTAAACGAATAGAGGGGAAGCGGTAAATTATATTTGTCGGGAAATGATTTGTATGTTTCCATCCCGAGTCCTCTTCTCTCTACCATTCCCAATTCTGCAAATACAGAGAACATTTGTGGATTGCGGCTTAAAGTAGGCGCATCGAAGTTCTGTAACTGCTCTAAGGTAATCGGGGCGACAGGTCCACCGGGACTTTTTACAATTATGTTATGCTTTTCAATTCTAAGATGACAAGTTGCTCCCCTCCATTCATAATCTCGATGAACTAATGCATTAATAACAGCTTCACGGATGGGTTCGTAAGGAAAATCAGTAGATATCTTCCTCTGAGAAGATGATCTATCTATGCTCAACGGCATAACTTTTTTCCACCAATTTTCAACAGCATCCGGGATAAAAACTAAGGGACCACCAAAATCTTTTATTTCTGTTTGTCCATTCGGGTATGTAACTGTCCCTTTCAAAATCGCCTGAGGATAAAAATCCTCTGGAACTTTACCAAAAAGAATCAATCCAAGCCCTGTTGGAACAAACCTATTCCTTTCTTTATCAAGCACACCTTTGCGATATAACTTATTAATAAAAGCATCTGCCGTTATTTTCTCTTTAAAATTTATTTTTTCTTTATAAAATGTAAGCGCCTCTTCTGAAAGCTCAGAATAATCAGCCTTCTTATTAGCCTTCTCAAGATCCGTTAAAATAAGAGGCTTTATTCGTTTTCCATCTTCAACCCGATCTTTTGCCTGAACTAAAAAATCATGATTTTCTTCCTCAATGATTTGCTGCAAATCTCTATCAAACATATGAACTTCAATGCCATTATCCTGTAAATATTTTATTCCTTTGCGATCAACCGTTGGATCCGGGTCTTCAAGACCTATCCACACCTTCTTAATACGCGCTATAACAATACGCTCGGCACACGCCAGTTTCGGATCGCGTCGAGAACCCGGCGCACACGGCTCCAAAGTACTAAATAGAATAGAACCTGTCAAATTTGTATTACGATGTTTCCTTTCAAGAAGAGTAAACTCTGCATGATCGCCATGACGTAATTCTCCTCTGTAAGCAGTATGGACAGAACCATCAGACGTTATTAATACAGTTCCCACTTTAGGGCTCGTTTTATCTGACCGAGGTTCTTGAACTGATTTTTTCATAACCTCAATCGCCATTTCCATATACTTGCCCGGTTCAAATTCTCTTTTCTTTTTTGCCATGATAAAAACTTACCTTTTACTAGTTAGTTATTCTCCTGCTCCTGCATAACAATATCTAAATCTGACACATCAAGTTTACCTGAGATGAGTTTGGGGAGTAATAGGTCTCGGGTGTGGCGAAGATTATTATTGTGATTCAGTAAGCACTTGATTTGATCTCGCATTGGATTAATTACTTGCTCGAAGAATCTCGCTGTTTGTTCATCTGGAACAAGAACTCTCTTTTCTTTTAGAAATTTGAAGTGCCGTGAATAAGCAAAGTCTGACAAATCGATAGACTTTAAAACGTAGTAGAAAAGTGAAATAGGCATTCTTTCTATGTTCGCTTTCAATAGTTGAGTGCCATCAGCACCACATGCAAATGGAAAATCAACATATTTCAGAACTCTTGTATGATCACCAAATACAATTATAGGAAGAGGGTTACTATATAAAGTTTCTATGTAAGTTGTATAACCTCCAATAAATTCTCGTCCTTGGTCCACAACAGGGATCGACCCATCTGGTTCGTAATTTTGCTTTTTTACCTTCTTCTTCCTTTTTACTTTTTTTAGAATATCACCAACTTTTCTTACTTCCCATCCCTCTGGAATTTTGCCAAGTTCTGAATT
>JAUVYC010000136.1 GCA_030603285.1 Spirochaetota bacterium | reverse complement strand
CCAGATAGAAGCCTGTCTTACAAAAAACAGGGGGAGGTTTGAGAAAGCTGTTGGACAATTAAACGCCCTGAGCCCTCTGAATACCCTTGCCAGGGGATTTGCAATTATTTCAAAGCTACCGGAGAATAAACCTGTATTCTCTATCAGTGATGTAAATAAGGGAGATGAAATTAAAACAAGATTAAAAGACGGTGTACTCTCAAGCAGAATACATCAAATTAAAGAAAACGCATGAAATGGAGATAATTTACCATGACATCATCCATCACTTTTGAAAAGGCAATAAAAAGACTTGAAGAAATTGTTAAAGAACTTGAGAGCAGTAATATAGAAATTGAGAAAGCCTTAACCATATTCGAAGAAGGAACGAAACTCTCAAAAATCTGTGCAGAAAAGCTGTTGAATATAGAAAAAAGAATCGAGATATTAAAAAAGGGAGAAAAGGGAGAAGACATCCTTGAACTTTTTCAGGGAATCGATGAAGAATAGTCCTTTTCTTCCTCTTTGCTGGAAATTTTTTTTAAAATGTTTTTTTATCTTTTACATATACCGATACTTTAAAAAACCCATTCTAAATAATAAAAATACCCGGAATGCTTTATGAAAATAAGAACAAAAGTACTTATGGTAGTGTTGCCTCTCTTCATATTCCCACTCCTGCTAATCGGTATCACAGCATATTTATCAGCACGAAACGGTATAACAAAGGTAGCAAAAGAGTTCCTGGGTTATAAAGTAACTGAAATGTACAAATATTGCAGCAGACAGGAAGATATCATCACCGGTACAGGATTGGTCGATGTGGTGGATTACCGAAAGATAGCACAGAAATCCGCAGAAGACTATGCAAATGCAATCCGGCTTTCAGAAACAGGATATTTTATAGCCTTTAATTCAGAGGGAGAAGTAATGTTTCCAAAAGAAGAAGAGGCCAATTTAAGCAATTACGACTTTTTTTCTACTATCACAGAGACAAAAAAAGGATTACTTGCCTTTTCATATAAAGGGATAAACCGGGTTGGCTATTATCTCTATTTCGAGCTATGGGATTGGTACATCCTTCTCAGTGAGCATAAAAAAATATTTTATGAGGATGCAGATAACATTAAAAACCAGGTTGCATATACGATGGGTATTACACTCATCTGTGCGGTTTGCCTCATCCTCTTTTTCATAAAAAAACTCACAGACCCTGTAGGCAATGTAGTTGCAACAATGCAAGAAATAATTACAAATAATGATCTTTCACAGAGAGTCAGGGTTGAATATGATGATGAAATCGGATACCTCGCTACCTGGTTTAACAGAATGGTGGGAGACCTTGAAATTGCTTATAATCAAATTAAGGAATATGCATATAAGAGTGTTCTTGCAAAAACCAGTGAAGAAAGGATACGGCATATATTTCAAAAATATGTTCCTGCAGAAATTATAGATGAAGTACTAAAAACAAAAGGCGAGAAGCTTCTTGTTGGAAAAAAACAGTGGGCAACTATCCTTTTTTCTGATATCCGGAGGTTTACATCCATTTCTGAAAGGCTTTCCGCCGAGGAACTTGTTATTTCCCTTAATACTTATTTCAATGTCATGGTCAACATCATCATAGACCATAAAGGAATTATAGATAAGTTTATTGGGGATGCAATTATGGCAATATTTGGGGCCCCTGTTCTTCACGATGATGATCCGCTCCAGGCAGTTTTTACTGCGCTTTCAATGCTCAAATCCCTTAAAAGCTTTAACAGAAAACAGACATTAACCGGAAAACCACCATTTAAAATCGGAATAGGCCTTAATACAGGGGAAGTTATTGTCGGAAATATCGGTTCAACACAAAAACTGGATTATACCTGCATCGGCGATACTGTAAATCTTGCTTCACGGCTTGAAGGGTTAACGAAACTCTACAGGACTCCTATCATTATCAGTGAATATACGTATAATGAGGCACAGAGCGGCATTATGGCACGTGAAATCGATTCAGTAAGGGTGAAAGGAAAAGCCAAACCGGTTAAGATATACCAACCATATATTGAGGCGTCCCCAAAAATAAAAGATGGATATAATATCTTTAACGAAGCAATGCACCTGTACAGGAATAAAAGTTTTAAAGAAGCGTCGAAACTGTTTCACAGTAGTAATGAAATATTGGAAAAAGATACACCGAGTTCCCTGTATATGGACCGATGCGAGGAACTTATCCATGATCCGCCTGAAGAGGACTGGGATGGGGTTTATATCGCAAAAACAAAATAAATGTTTATTCTTCTTTGCACTGATCCCGTTAATGATACTGTTACTGGAGATCAATACGACTGATGCTGAAGGCGCTATTGTTACTTATGATCGTGATATTGATATTTCAATGGGAACATATAATTACTTTTATAATAAATATGACAGAGAGGCCGATGAAGGCAGTTTGCCTGATATAAAAACCGGGATATATTTTGGAGCGTACATAAGTTCTAAAAGCCGCCTCTTTACATTCTTTTTTAATACCAGGAATATCTATTCTATATATGAAGCAGGTTTTGCCCTGAACCGAATAGGTAATGAGAAACACTATATCCTGTCAATCCCGTTTACCTATGATCTGGCGTATAAAATTCCTCTTTTTAAAAAAGCTGCATTGTACCCTTTTGCAGGGACAGGTTTCGATTTAATCCGGGTAATGGATAATGAGAAAGTTCACTGGGAGCTGCATTACCTTCTTGAATCAGGTTTAGAGGTAAAATATCTTATCTGGAAGGATACATTTTTAAAACTAAGAGTGAGCTACGGTATTATGTTTGTCAATCAAATAGAAAGCGGCTTTATGCACTTTTTGAAAGTGCGCTTCCCTGTGCCGTTTATACCCTGACATTAAAATGCCACAGTATCGCCAATCTTAAACTGCTCTTCTGAATACACAATTTTTCCCTTTGATAATCGTGGAAAAACTTCAAATACCTTTATAGTTCCAATAAAAGCAAATTCGCCTTTTTCACTTCGGTATACCTGAAGGATATCCCCTTCATTAATATTGTTATCACTCCCGAGGTCAAACAGAAGAATGTTTCCTGGAAGGGACTGTATTATTACTCCTGATTCTATACCACCTTCCTTAAAAGAACGTGGTGGGGTTGTTCTGATTCCCCTCATCTCCTCACTAATACGCATTATTTCAGTCAGAGCTTCGGGGACTTGTTCAGAGTCTTTGTAATTCCTTACGATATCCTTATAACTGTTCAGTGCTTCTGTATAGTATCCTTCATTGTATGACTTTTTTGCGTCCTTCAAGACTACAGCGGCTTTCTGGCTGATTTTTTTCTTTTCTTCCTCTTCCTCTTTCAAGGCCCACAGTTTATTGATCGAAATAATTTCGTCGAGTGTTTTTTTTCTTCCGGAAGTTGCTGCAAGATCGATAAGTATTTCTTCCAGATTATCGATTGCCTTATCATACTCTCCGTTACTTTTATATTGCATGGCGCCAGCAAAGAGAAGATTGGCCTTTCTTTCTTGTTCTTTTTTTTCCTCTTCTGTACGGTCTTTAAACATTTGATCCATGATCACTTCTGCCCTGCTTAACGCCGTTTTTTTATAATTAGCATCGTTTGCGACTATATAAACGGTAAAATAACGCGATAGAGCCTCCTGTAATTTCCCCTCCTTTTCAAGCAGTATAGCAGCCTCCAGGGTTTTCTGTCCGACCTGATCTAAATTAATTCTATTCTGTTCCCTTTCTGCAAGATACAAAATATTATTCACAAGATTTTCTTCGACCCTCAGTTCCATATCATCGCCGATACCTTTTACTTTGGCACTCTGAATTATCGGTAAAATTGTGTTTAATTTTTCAATGCCTCTTAAATAGTTTTTTCGGGTGAAGAATCCCAACGCATCGTTATAAATACTGTTCAGCTGGCGTCTAAATCCCAGATATTCCTGCTGCTGGAGTGTAATGCTCTGAGCCCTCTGCTCAGCCTCTTTCAGCTTTGCCTTTTCCTCAATGAGTTTCTGTTCCACCTCATTTATCCGCTTAGTATAGGCATTAACTTCCTGTTCTATGCTATCTTCTTTTAATCTTAATTCTTCCTCATACTTTATCTTTACTGCCTCTGCTTCCTGGCGTGCCTTCTCTTTGGATTCTAAAAACTCTGCATATAAGCGTTCTCTTTCTTTTTCTACCTCCTTATCAATGTTGGCCACACCGCTCTCTGCTATTCTCTTCCTCGCCTCTTCAAGGCTCTCTTGAAATGCCTGGTTTAATTCTGTTTCTCTCTCCAATAATAACTTATCCTGACTCTGAATAAAATATTCTTTTTCTTTCTGAAGTAAATCCAGCCTTTTTTTTGCTTCTTGCAGCTTTTGTTTCTGTGCCGCTACTTCAGCCTCCGACTTCCTCCGTATTGCCCGTATCACCTCTTCCTCTACTCCGGAGATCTTTTCTTCGCCAATCTGTTCTTTGACTCGCGCTTTATTCACCATCAGGTAATAAAAAAATCCAAACGAAACGAAAATAATTATGATTATGTTTACGATAAGAGGGAGGACCAGCCCTTTCTTTTCACTCCGGATTAAATCATCCCAATGTTGAGCTTTTCTCCTTTTCCCGAGTTCATCTTCTATCGATTTATATACATCCTCTTCGCTTACCTCATGAAAGACCTCCTGGATCTCTTCTGCGATTGTACGGTCCTCAAAACTGAGAGCAATGCTCGTTATTTCATCAATATCTTCACGCCCTATACTATCTCTGTTATTCGTAATATATTGGAGATCAAGAACAGGTATAAACCTGCCTTCATTTTTAACAAAGTATTTTATAGGAGCCCTTTGTTTTTTGGGATGAATTTTTTCAGACCCCGTCAGTTTTAAATATCCCATGATGCGGTCGATGGTAAAACCATAAAAATCCTTTTGTTCTTTTACAAAAAAGATATTATCGGAAGTGCTGACCTCCCTTTCAGGTAAAGGGATATAGGATTTGAGACTTTTTACCTCCACACCTGTTTCAAGGATAAAGGTATCCTTTGTAGGATGTTTATTTATGAGGATCTTTTCGATCTGCTCGGGTTCTACTGCTAGAGGAAACCCGTTAAGACTGAAACAAAGTAATTTATCCGCCATTTAAAGTACTTTCCAGCTCTGAAATAATACTTTGATCATAATTATATTTCTCTTTTATATCATTCAGAATTCGAAGCCCTTCTTCTCGATCAAGATAATTATATAATAATTTTCCCTTCAGCAGGTATATATCCGGATATGAAGAGGAATCTCGATTATTCTCAAGAAAAGAATCCAGCTCATTATATAATTTTGTTAATATTGATTTCTCACTTTCACCGGTTTCTTGATAGAGAGTTACAAGAATGCGGTAATAATCTTTGTACAGTTCTCCACTCTCATCTTCTAAATAGACTGGTTTTAGAGCATTATAATCTGCTAAAGCCCGATAAGCCTCACCCTGGGAAAGCTCCAGATCGATGAGGTTATAAACTCCATAATAAAAGAGCTCATAAATTGGATAATCGTAAACAAACCTTCGAAAGTATTCAATTGCCTTTTGATAACTCCCCATTTGATAATAACAATACCCAATTTCATATACACTGATTGGAGTATACCCTGAATCAGGGAAAAAATTTATCAAGAAATTGAACTTCAGTAATGCTTCATCCCACTGTTCCCTCCCAATGAGCTCCATCCCATCTGTAAAATAATGACGGGAACTGTCTGCCCTGAATCTTTCCACCTCAATAGCGGTAATATTAGCGAGGTTCTTTTTAATTCCTGTATTACGTTTATAAAGTTTTAATAAATTATACCCAAGGAGTCCTCCGAAAATTAATGACGTAAATCTCATCGGGTCAGGAGCCAGCTTACTTTCTTCTTTTTGATTATACATCATACCAGCCAGTGATAAGCCAAAGAACCCTGCTGAAAAAAGAGTTTCAATCCGTATTGTTCTCTTTAAATCACGAGATCCTTTATTCGATAGAGAAATACCATTATCCTTTCGTTCAATCAGATAGGTACCGGCCGGCAGATTATTAATTTCGATAGGTGTTTCTCCCACATTCTTTTCATTGATATAAACGTTTTGATTCTTCTCACTGATAACGATCTGTATGTTAAGGGATGAGAGTGTATAAAAAAGGAGTTTTCTCTTCTCTCCTGATATTTTCACTTCCTGCTGTATCGGTTCATAACCCTGCTTTTCAATACGTAGTTTAATTTTATTCTTGTTGATATCATTTAATCTCAGTGGGGTTTTACCACGTTTGTCCCCTTTGATATAAACCTCAGCGTTTATTGGGTCAGTATTGATAAAGAGCTCAATGGGTTCCCCGGAATATTCTGCATAACCATCACCAGTCCAGTATAAAATGCATAATATAATGACAATAACCAGATACTTTTTCATAATAATAGAAGAACCCTAATGTGGCAAAGCCACATTCTCGATTATAAAAATATTTTCTCGCCTGAAAAGCAAGAAAATCGGTATTAAGGTGCTAATGTGGACAAGCCACATTCATGATTACCGGGATTAAGGTACTAGATCAGAATTCCAATTTCCGTGTATATTGCATCCATGGGATTTTCCCTGTAATCTATAGAAAAAATTCCCATCTTAAAAGAGAAGTGACCAAAACCGAACGGTCTTACAATCACATTGATGCCCGCCCTTATATATGGATCAACTGAGGTCTTGCTTTCCTCGTTGATAGAAAGATTAGAAATGCTCAGCCCAAAATTACCATCAAATGCTATGCCTTCAACAATCTTCCGCATTTTAATAAGATACTGTAATGATACACCTGCTGAAAGTATCGTTACGCTTGAATCAATATAACCTTCGCCGGATCTACTTTTCATTATAATATAATTCGTATTGATCCCAAGGCCACTTGGAAAAATATTTATTCTGGGAAAATGAATAATTGAAATTTCGCTGAAAATACCCGGGGGATAAAGTTCAGCCCATTTTGCGAGAGGGTAGATTGTTCCAATAGATACATGCAGAACCAATTGTGATCTCACGAAACTGCTCTCTACTATACGGCTCAAGGGCGGTCTATATTCTTTCACCTTTTTGTCAATTTCAAAGGTTAATATTTCATCAACCTCCAGGTTCTGGACCTTCTTAAAGGCCTGTATGTATTTATTACTCTCTTCGGTTAAATTTAAAATTAATCCACTCTCAACATATAATATCCTTCCGATGATTACCGGTTTCCCATTCTGGATATAAAATGACCCAAAGATAATTTCATCTATGCGCTTCTTTTTTCCAATGTTTATCAAAACCCTCTCGTCCCA
>JAUVYC010000202.1 GCA_030603285.1 Spirochaetota bacterium | reverse complement strand
TTTTTCTTCAGGCTTGAAGAAAAAAGACTGAATATTGGAATTGGTTTAAACACAGGGATTATGACTGTTGGAAACATGGGTTCAAGGAGCAGGATGGATTGAAGAATCCATCGGCAAAAAGGATTGAGGAGTTTGTTAATGATAATGTTCAAAGTAAGTTCCGGGAAGGTCAGTTAAATGAAAGTTCATTATCATTAAGAGGTTTAATGAAAATTTCAATTGTTTTCAGGCGGTATCTTACTGGAGTTTTCCACACAAGAGTCGAATATCCTGATGATAAAGAAATTAAAAAAACAGAAGGTAATATTTAAAAGCCAGAATGGAGTTTCAGATTTATATTAGGGAAGAGAATAAAAAACTGCCTGTTTCAGAAGACAAACTACATTCCATCTCCAGTCATGCCTATCTACTGACCAATATGAAAGCAAAGGATATATCTTTAGTAATTTGTGATGATGGCTTTATACGCCGATTAAATAAAAAGTACAGGAAGAGGGATTTTCCAACAGATGTACTTTCATTTTCTATGGCAGAAGGGAAGGGGCCTCGCATCGAAAGTACTGTTTTAGGTGATATAATAATATCAATCGATACTGCACAAAGACAGGCTGAAAATTTTGGAGAAACCCTTGAAAGAGAATTCTTAATTCTGTATATCCACGGGTTGCTCCATCTCCTCGGATACAGCCATAATAACCCGGAAGAAGAAAAAATAATGAAAAGATATACTTCGGAGATTTTATCGGAGGTGTTGTAAGGTCTATGAAAATTAAATTTTTTAAGAAAAAAATGAGTAATAAAATTGAAGAAATGATAAGTGAGAATCACGCCGAAATTGAGGAAGATGAGCGGGAGATGATACGTGGTATTTTTGGCCTGGGCGAAACCATGGTAAAATCAATTATGGTCCCAAGAACAGATGTTGTTTCTGTATTTGCAGACATGCCTTTTGAGGAAATCGTAACGATCGTTATAAAAAGCACACATTCCAGAATCCCGGTATATGAAAATACAATTGATAATGTTATTGGTTTTCTCTATGCAAAAGATCTATTGCCCATGGTGTATAAGAAAAAAGATGTAGATATCAGGAAAATTTTACGACCAGTGCTTTTTGTCCCTGAAGGCAAGATGATTGATGATCTCCTGAAGGAGTTTCGGCAGAAAAAGGTACATATTGCGGTTGTAATCGATGAATATGGCGGAATGGCTGGAATCGTATGTCTTGAAAATATCCTGGAAGAGATTGTTGGTGAAATTCAGGATGAATATGATAATGAGGAGGAGGAAATTAAAAAAATATCATCGAATTCTTATATCCTGGATGCACGAATATCTTTACCTGAGTTAAATGAGGATCTTAATATTAACCTTCCAGTTAACGGGAGTGATACTGTGGGAGGTTTTGTATTTAATCTTTTTGGAAAAATTCCTGATGTAAATGAAAAGATATCTTATGAAAGCTTTGAATTTAAAGTAGAAAAAATGGATGGGCATCAGATAAAAAAAGTAAGAATGTTATTAAAAGATCTAAAAAATAAACCAGAAAAAGAAGTTAATTAAATAATTACTGTAATCAGTCTATATTAATTAGTAAATAATAATCAACTGTGAAAGACCACCTGCAAAGCAGGTGTCTTTTTCCAAGCCAAAAGGCTTTTAAAGGCATAGACTTTGAATTAATCTTTTTAGAAATATTATAGACTACCTCCAAAGCAGGTGGCTTCCTTTTGGCAGTGAAATCAAAAAACGAAAAAAACAGTGTATTCACGGTATGTTAAAACAGAAGCTATTGTATTAAACTCAGTACAATTTGGTGAAGGACATAATATAATAAATCTCTTTACCGAAAGTTACGGGAAAGTTGAAGCATCTGCCTTTGGTGTACGAAAGACAAAAAGCAGATTTGGAAGTACATTAGAGCCATTTACAATTTCACATTTTTTACTCTATCATAAAAGTGAAGACAGCCTTTTTACAATCAAAGATGTTAATGTCCACTCTCATAATAATTCAATTTCTGAGGATTTCCAGAAATTTATCGTTGGGAATTCACTCATTGAACCGGTTATACTGTTTGTTGAGAAAGGTCAGGCAGACAGGAATCTATACAGATTACTTTCTGACGCACTGAAAGTCCTGAATGAAATAATCACGAATAAAAGCATCTATCTTCTTTCTATGTATGATATCAAATTCCTTTCTATTATGGGGTACAGCCCAAATATATCTATGTGTAAAAAGTGTGGAGACCACCTGAATGATAAAGAAAGTTATATGGACCACTATTACGGATTTCCTATCTGTGAAAGATGTAAAACAGGCTCGTCTGTTCAGATATATACAGGGACTCTAAGGTTTATAGAATGGGTTGATACTAATTCAATTGCCTATTCAAAAAAGGTAACCATGGAAAAACCAACTCTTGATAATATTCGATCTGTTATTGAACAGTTATATCTGCATACTTTCCATAAAAAGCCACAAAGCTGGAAACAGCTAAATTCTTATTAGTAGGGGCAATTCATGAATTGCCCCTACATTTCAAATCCTTATAAATGGGAGTTATTAGCATGATGCCGGCTTTTATAATCAGCATTGGTGATGAGTTAACAAAAGGAGAAATAGTGAATTCTAATGCTGCTTATATTGCAAATGAAGTTTCCAAGAGGGGAATAAATGTGTCTTCGATTTTAACACTGCCTGATACGTTTGAAATTGCGATTCAGTATGTAAATAGATTTCTAACAGATGAAGGTATTTTTATTTTTACCGGTGGTTTAGGAGCAACACAGGATGATATTACTCGAAAAATAGTGAGCAGAGTTTTGAAAAAGAATTTGTGCATTAACAGAGTTAAGACTGAGGTTCTCAGGAAATGGTATACAACAAAGGGCCGAAAGTTTACTGAAGCGGACATGATGCAGGCATCATACCCTGAAGGAGGCAGGCTACTCGAGAATGGTGTGGGTCTTGCATACGGTTTTTATGTCAAGTATGGTAATCAATATATTTTCTCTTTACCGGGTGTCCCAAAGGAAATGAAGTATATGTTTGATAATGAGGTAATCCCCCAGCTGGAAAAACAGTTCCTTAATACACAGCACTATAACCATGAAATATTATTCTTCTCTGATATTGCCGAATATACTCTTGATCATAGGTTGAATGAAATAATTTCAAAGTATGATGGAATCCAGTATGGAACCCGTTCGAGTTATGGATTGATCAGGGTGAGAGTTGATTCTGGAGAAAAGGATATTGAGCCCTGTGTTTGTGAATTGATTGCTTCACTGGGTGATTTTTTTATCAGTAGAGGTGAACAAAACCTGGAAAATATTATTGGAGATTTACTTATTAAACATAATCTTACACTTTCAGTTGCTGAATCCTGCACAGCTGGTTTACTTTCCAAGGTTATCACAGATGTTCCGGGAAGTTCCAGGTATTATGTTGGCGGTATTGTTGCATACAGCAATGATGTTAAGAAAAATATACTCAAAGTCTCAGATAAAACACTTGAAAATTTTGGAGCAGTAAGCAGTCAGACTGCTCGGGAAATGGCTGAAGGTGCGCAGAAAAAGCTTCAGTCTGACATCACTTTATCAGTAACAGGGATAGCAGGACCTGATGGTGGGACAGAAAAAAAACCGGTTGGAACTGTTTTTATATGTCTTTATAAAAATGGTAAAACAGTAAAAGACCACCTGCAAAGCAGGTGGCTTTTGCCAGGCCTTTTCGAAGCCTTGAAGGCAAAGCCAAAAAATACAACTACCGGCAAAGCCGGTGGCTTCGAAACGGCAGTGAAGGTTGAAAGGAATATTTTTTCAGGAGATAGGGAATCTGTGCGGCTGAGGAGTGTAAATAAAGCGCTTTTTATACTTTATAAATTCTTAAGGGAGATGAAATAAAAGTGAGGACTTTTCTCGCAGCAGATATTGAAACAGGGGTGAAAGAAAAAATCAATATTTTAATGGACAGATTCCGGCACAGAGAGAAAAATATCAAATGGGTAAAACCGGAGAATATTCATATTACTATTTATTTCTTTGGTGAAGTTAATGCCCAGGACTTAAACATACTTGAACAGATAATAGAAAACGCTATCAGGGCATTACATCCATTTACTGTTTCAGTAAGGGAAATTTCCGCATTTCCTTCAATAAAAAGACCGAGAGTGCTGTGGATTGGGGTTGATAATCCTTTTCGAGAATTGAATGCCATCTATGATTCAATAAATAAAGAACTGCAGGTCAGCACTATCAATGTGAATAGAGATTCAAAGGGCTATACATCTCATATTACAATTGGCAGGGTGAAATCCAGGTATGATACGAAGATTTTAAAAGATATTAATAACAATCGCGAGCAGGTATTTGGGACATTTCAGATAAAAAATGTTGTTCTGTACCAGTCCATATTAATGAAAGAAGGTCCTAAATATGAACCGTTAAAAATTTTTGAAATTTAAATAATGAAAATATTATTATAGATATAATGGGAACTGTTAAGAAACCTCTAAAAGCTGTTCTGTTTACCGGATTAATTTATAATAAATCGGTAAACCCTGAAAGTATTTATAAATTACTTGGGGAAGAATTCGGCCCTATCTGCTTGATATCCCAAACCTTTTCTTTTGTTGAAACAGATTATTATAAAAACGAGATGGGAGATGAACTAAAAAGAGTTTATATTGCTTTTAATAAATTGATCCATATGGATCAAATACCCGATATCAAATTGAGAACCAATCAAATTGAAACAGAAATATTCTCAGGTCATGGTAAAAGAACCGTAAATATTGATCCGGGATATCTCACCAGCTCTAAGGTGGTGCTTGCAACAACAAAAAATTTTCAGCACAGGATATATTTGAACACCGGGATATATGCTGAAGTTACGCTTCGATATCGGAAAAACAGTTTTACGCCCTGGGAATGGACATATAATGACTACAGGCGTAATGAATCGATAGAGTTTTTCAATAAACTGAGAACACACTATAGAATGAAGATAAGATCCTTTTAAACATCTTAAACCCGCAGTTTTCGATATTTACAGGTATTTGTGAGAAATGCGGGTTAGTGCTTGGTTATTGCTTGCAACTTCAATTAATAAATATTATTATGAAATCATAAAAAATAGACAGGGATCTTACCCTAATGTGGACAAACCACATTCAGGATTTAAAGATTTTCTTGCAAACTAAAGTTTGTGCCTAAAAGGCAAGAAAATCGGT
>JAUVYC010000119.1 GCA_030603285.1 Spirochaetota bacterium | reverse complement strand
GCGATTCCTGGTCAGTATTTTCAACACTCACCGCTTCGGTTTCGGGAGCAGGCTTCACATCTCCCACAAATTCATCACTCGTGATTTCATCAGATAGATATCCTTCCTCCTTTAATCCCTCTATTTCTATGGCCTCAGATTTTTTTTCTTCTTCAGCTAGAGACACGATTTTTGTTTCTTCAGTAATTTCAACCCTTCCGGCTTCATTTTGACCCTCAATTACAGCTGATGACATTATCGAAGCAAATAGATTGATCGCTCTTATTGCATCATCATTACCTGGGATAGGGTAGTCTATGCCTTCAGGATTACAATTGGTGTCAACAACAGCCACAATTGGTATCTTTGCCTTCATCGCTTCAGCTACTGCAATTGCTTCTTTTTTAGGATCGATAATAAATATCATTTCCGGAAGATTATCTATATCCTTTATACCCCCTATATTTTTCAGGAGCTTTTCTTTCTCCCTTCTGAGATGAATCCCTTCCTTCTTTGTCATCAAATCGAACGAGCCATCTACCTCCATCCTCTCTATCCGCTTAAGCCGGTTGATGCTGTTTTTAATAGTAACAAAATTAGTAACCATCCCTCCTAGCCATCTATTCGAAACATACGGCATATTACATCGTGTTGCTTCATCGACAATAGCGGTTTGGGCTTGTTTTTTTGTACCAACAAAGAGGAGGATTCCACTGTTTTTTGCCATTTCTTTTATGGCATTGTAGGCAATCTTGAGCTGGGCAATAGTTCTTTGAAGATCAATGATATGGATCCCGTTTCTTTCGGTAAAGATATACTGTTTCATGTGAGGATCCCACCTGCGGGTTTGATGGCCAAAATGTACTCCTGCTTCCAGGAGCTCCTTCATTGTTACAATTCCCAATTTATACCCCCTTACTATTAAAAATTAGAGCAAATAAATTTATAATAATCTGCCGGGGATTGGAAGGCCATGATCTACACCTTATCTTGTTTTAATTCATTATAAAGGTGCTATTTCTCATACAGCCTGCCGCTGCCGGAAGATCAGAAAAAATAATAAAATACCTGACTTACACCTTTTTTACCGGCCGATATATATCGCTGCTTGTAAAATATTCAAATCTATTCAGTAATCTGTAAAGCTCCTCAACCGGAAGACCCATTACATTATAGAAAGAACCGATGATTTTCTCAACAAAGATAGCAGCCTTTCCCTGGATAGCATACCCTCCTGCTTTGCCTGCCCATTCGCCCTGTTCAATATATTGACTCATTTCTCTATCACTGATTTTAGTAAAATGAACCTCAGTAACAGAACAGGACGAATAGCTAATATCCTCACTCGCACTTTTAATTGTTATTCCAGACAGGACTTGATGTTTATTACCGCTGAGCATTTTTAAGAATTTCATGGCCTGTTGAGCGTTCTCCGGTTTTTCCAGAACTCTCCGGTTAAAACAAACGGCCGTATCTACACCAAGAATAAGTCCATTGGAAAAATAACGTGCAACGTCCCATACTTTCTTTTTTGATATAGCAATAATCAATGATCTTATATATCGAGTATTTTCTTCTTTTATCTTTTCTTCATTATTGGTCGAAAATACAATATAGGGTATATTCAGGATCTTTAATATCTCTCTTCTACGCGGCGACTTAGATGCCAATATAAGAGTATCCATATTTATTGATCGAACAACCCTTCTGATTAAAATAAAAAGAAAATAGCTTTTGTATCAATTTGTAGCCAATTTAATTGAAATATTTCCTTCAGTCAAGGTAATTAAGAACATGACGTCCTGTGGGGGCATGAGCGCCTGGTTTATAATGCTTGGAAATAGTATATCTTAATAAATCAATTCATTGAAAATATTTTTATCTAGTTGTATACTTAGTAAAGTAAACCATTATTATTGATCATTGGTGGATGATGGAGGGGATGAAATTTTTGATACTTTTTAAGTTGACAAAGCTTTTTTCACATACTATTCTCTTACTCTTAGAGGAATAATGAATGGCAAAGGCAAATCAAGTCCAGCTTTCAATAATGCATTTTAAAAAGAACTCCTATGTTAATGTCGAAGGAAAACAGGATGCAGGGAGGTTTTATATTCTAAGGGAAGGCCAGGTACAGATTGTAAAAGAAGCAGAAGTAGTTGAAGAAGATACAGGGAACATACTCTATCCGGGAGATTTTTTCGGTGTCGTCTCATGCATGAGCAACCATCCAAGTATTGAAGCAGCGAAAGCCTTAAAAGATGTAACAGTCATCTGTGTTTATCGGGATCAATTCGGAATTCTGATACAGAAATATTCTCCTGTTGCTATGAAAATCATTACATCCTTCAGTCATAAATTAAGATATTTTGATTCTGCAATTACGAGGCTCTCATTCAAAGGCAATATAGAAGAGAACCCAAAATACCTGTACAATATAGGTGATTATTATTTAAAGAAAAAACAGTTTAATCATGCATTCTATGCCTTTAAAAAATATATTCAGTACTGCCCAAATGATCAAAATGTAGCTCAGACCAAACATCTCATGGTAAAAATTCAACCTTATATAAAAGAGGATCAATTTACAAAAAACCAGAAAGGATTTAACAGACATTTTAAAGATAATGAAATAGTATTTTCCGAACATGAGCCTGGTCATGAACTCCATATTATTCAAAAAGGAAAAATAAAAATTACAAAAATTGTTGATAACAATGAGGTGCTCCTTGCTGTGCTGAAACCAGGAGATATCTTTGGTGAAATGGCAATTCTTGAAAATAAACCACGAAATGCAACAGCAATATCCTTTGACGAGAGTGAGCTCCTTGCTATAAGTAAAAGTAATTTCGAAGTTATGGTAAAGGCAAATCCCCAGCTTGGAACAAAGCTAATTACCCTGCTTTCGGAAAGAATATGGAAGGCATACCGTCAACTTGCAAATATACTCATATCCAATCCTCTGGGGAGAATGTTTGACATGCTCCTTACTGTTGTAGAGGAAAACAGGATTCCGATAATACATAATACAAGTTATTCCTTTGAATTCGGCCCTGATGAACTTATAAAGATGGTTGGTCTTACAGTTGATAAAGGAAATCTATTAATTCAAAAACTGTTTGAAAATAAAAAGTTCCAGCTGGAGGATAATAAAATAGTCGTTACAAACCTCGAGGAACTTTTAAAACAGGTAGAATTCTACAAGAAAATGGATATACTTGACAGAAAAAGACAAAAATTAACACGAAGCTCCTGATGTGGATAAGCCACATTCAAGATTAAAAAGATTTTCTTGCCTATTGGGCAAGAAAATCAGGATTAAGGTGCTGATGTGGATAAGCCACATTCAAGATTACCGGGATCAATGTATTGATTTGACCTCAATTGATTGACAAATCACCTGTTCAAATTTCTAAATATTTACGATTTTTATTTTTTCATAATTCTTATCGTATAAGATCTTTACTCTTGTTTTTGTTATTTCAGGTTCAAAAAAAGCTTTTCCAAAATATATTTTTACTCCTCTGAAAAGGGATTCATGCACAATGACTTCAGAATCAATTAGCTCCTCTAACTTCAGGAAATATCCTTGTTCCTTTTTTCTCAGATCGTTTATAGCTATTCCCAAAAGAGTTTTCTTTTTCCTGGCATCGGTGTATATCTTTTTAAATTTATCAGGGAGCTCATCCTGATTTGATGTAATTTTATTCAATTTATCTATGAGGAGGAGAATTTTTTTTAATCCAGCTGCATATTTTTCTTTCTCCTGTCCTAACTCTTGTAACCGGGTTTCTAAAAAGAAATCAGAACCGACAAAGACATCCATTTTATGCTCAGAATCATTCCCTAAAATTTTAACTTCTATTCCCTTTTTCGCCTTTATTTCACCCCCTATAAGTTGTCCCTTTTCACTTTTCGAGATAATTCTATTTCCTGCCATACAACTGCAGTTTAATGCCGCTCTTCGTATATAGATATTTCCACCTGCCCGCAGATTGGAATTTTCTGCAAACTTCACAGTAACATCACCCTGTGCAAATACCAGACACTTATTTTTCCCAACTATCCCGTTCTGAACAATAATATTCTCTCCCGACTTTACTACTGCACTCCCAACATTTCCTTGAATTGTGATGTCCTTTTTTGCATATACACGGTAATTGTCCTTTACATTACCTTTTATCAGAACTATTCCATCAAAATTGATATTTCCTGTTTCTGGCCCTACATCCTCCTCAATCGTTAAAAGTGGTTCCACAGATATTTCATTCCTGTCGGTAATCAGTTGTCCACCAATAGATGAGTAGTAGTATATCGAATCTCCTTTATCGCTGGGTGTAATATTATTACCAGGTGTTATCTCAATATCACGTCCATCTTTCGGCTTAATCACTTCACCGGTGATTGTATGCCCATCTTTAATTCCATCTTGAGCTTTTATGATGACAGCTATAAGCTCTCCTTTATCAACACTTGTTATAATATCATGCTCTCGATAATCGACACTTCCACCCTCAAGGGCTTTAAATTTTTTTCCGGAAGCAAGTTTTACTTTAAATTCGAGCTTCCCATCTATGCCATCAACAGGGTTTTCACCTTCTGCAATAAGTATGTCATTAATAACAACACGGTCTTCTTCTGCTTTTTTTATAGTTTTATATATAACATCCTCTTTTAACCCAAACACAATTCCCTGCTTTTTACAATTAGATAAGACTTCCTCAGGGTGGACGGATTCTGCTCCGCCAATGGGGGGAATTACCATAAGCCAGGCCTTCATCTCATCACCAGAAACAGTCACTTTAAAATGCCCGAATCTATACCTTTTTCCTTGTATATAATAAGCATCCTTTTTGTCTTTCTGTACCTCAACGATGCCGTCACAAATTATATAATAACTGAACCCGTGATCAAGTTTTACATTTTTTCCAGCAATCAACCTCGGTTCATATACCCTTTTCACTGGTATTTTCTCATCAAATACGTTTCTTCCATCCTTTCCTAGAACAGCCGGTTTTATAGTTGCAATAAGATCTCCCCTCTTCGCATACCCTTTCTTTACGTATTCCCGTTCGATTGGCTCATCTTTTTTTGCTTTTTTTTCTGCCGGCTGCGTCTTTGGTTTTATTTTTTCTACTTTCTTTTTTTTCAGCAGAAGAGATTTAATTTTCAATTTGCCCATTTTTCCTCAATTAAATTATCTTTCTTTATTACCTGAATTTTATGTATCACTTTCTTCTTTAAACCGTAATATATCGTCGTTATCGCTGAAATGAAATTCAATAGATCCCTCTTTACCATCTTCCGGGAGTGTGCCCTGTGCAATGATAACACCTGACTTTTCTTCCTTTGTCTGTTCTACATCCCCGATAAGCCTCATTATTAAATCATAATTAACTCCATAAACAACATTCATATTATTGAGCTCCGATTTCACCTGCTCTAATGTCAAAGGTTTGCCACCACCTTTTGATGGAAAAAAATCAAGGGAAACACTCATTTTATCGTCTGAAATATTTATCTTAAACTTTCCGTCAACCTTCTCCACATCCTGTTTACTATACCCGGTCACTTCACCTTGGACATCTATGTCTACTTTTTCTACTGTCTCATCTTCTATATCAGTGCTCTCATTAAAGTTTTGTGAAGTATCAATTACATCGGACTCTATTTCACCGACTGTTTCTTCTATACTTATCCCTAACTCCTTTTCAATATTATCCAATTCAGAGGTATCTGCTTCACTTAATCTTTTTTGTGCTTCTTTGCTTAATCCAATATTTTCAATATCAGGTATATCTGTAGTTTTCATGATATCGAGCACCTGATCTTCAAAAGCTTTCATATCCCTGTCTTTTCTGTTTTTCGACGGTTTCCCTTTAGTATTGAAATATTTACCCATATTCACTCCTGTATAAAAATAATGTTATTCTAACATATACGATTTGTCAATAATAAAGGGTGATTATGAACATATTAAAAAAGAGGAGAGACCATTGTTCTCTCCTCTTCAGTTTCAGGTAAGATATTTGCTCAATCAGTACATACCTCCCATACCGCCTCCTCCACCAGGCGGCATTGGCGGAGCAGCTTCTCTCTTTTCAGGAATATCAGTAACAATTGTTTCAGTGGTAAGGCACAATGCAGACACGCTTGCTGCGTTTTGAAGCTCTGACCTTACTACCTTAGCCGGGTCAATGATTCCTGCTTTGTACATATCAACCCATTCGAGCTCGTTTGCATCAAAACCCATGCTGCCCTTTTCTTTTTTGGCTTTTTCAGTAATAACTGATCCATCAACTCCAGCATTATTTGCTATCTGCCTGATAGGTTCCTCTAAAGCTCTCAAAATAATCTCTTTTCCTATTTTCTCATCACCGGAAAGCTTAAGCTTTTCCACTACAGGGATGGTTCTTAAGAGTGTGATGCCGCCTCCCGGAACAATACCTTCTGCAACAGCTTCCCTTGTTGCGGACAGGGCCTCTTCTACTCTATGTTTTTTCTCTTTCAGCTCAATCTCTGTTGCTGCACCAACATTGATGACTGCAACACCACCTGCAAGCTTTGCTAAACGCTCCTGAAGCTTTTCGCTATCATAATCCGAAGTGGTTTCGTCTATCTGTACCTTTATCTGTCCAATTCTTCCCTGTATTGTATTTGTATCTCCTGCACCCTCTACAATAGTCGTATTTTCTTTATCTACAGTTAATCTTTTTGCACTACCCAGATCCTTTAAAACTACATTTTCCAGCTTCATACCCATCTCTTCAGAAATTACTTTACCGCCTGTCAATACGGCTATATCCTCAAGCATTGCTTTTCTTCTGTCTCCGAATCCTGGAGCTTTCACAGCAACAATATTCAATGTTCCTCTAATCTTGTTGACAACAAGGGTGGCAAGAGCTTCGCCCTCTACATCCTCTGCAATGATCAGAAGAGGTTTTCCCATCTGAGCAACTTTTTCAAGAATAGGAAGCAGGTCTTTCATTGCAGTAATTTTTTTGTCATGTATAAGGATCATCGCATCATCTAATACAGCAGTCATGTTTTCAGCATTCGTAACAAAATAAGGAGATAAATAACCTCTATCAAACTGCATACCTTCAACGACTTCGAGATTTGTTTCCATGGATTTTGCTTCTTCAACAGTAATAACACCATCTTTCCCTACTTTATCCATTGCATTAGCAATAAGTTTGCCAATTTCAAGATCATTATTTGCAGATATAGCTGCAATATTGGATATCTCTTCAGGAGTTTCAATCTTCTTTGAAATCTCTGCAATCTCCTTAACAGAAACTTCCACAGCCTTTTCAATACCCCTTTTAATGCTCATCGGGCTTGCCCCGGCAGTTACATTTTTTAATCCTCCCTTGATAATGCGCTGTGCAAGTAATGTAGCAGACGTTGTGCCATCACCTGCAATATCATTTGTTTTTGTAGCAACCTCTTTAACAAGCTGTGCACCCATATTTTCGAATGGGTCTTCAATTTCAATTTCTTTTGCTATTGTGACACCATCATTTGTAACCGTCGGAGCTCCGAACTTCTTGTCCAGGATAACGTTTCTGCCTTTTGGGCCTAACGTTACTTTAACAGCGTTAGCCAATTGATCAACCCCTTTCATCAGGGTTCTCCGAGAGTCCTCATCATATAATAGTTGTTTTGCCATTTTATCTCCCTTTCTTTTAACAAAATTTATTTGATAAAATAATAATAAATTGTTTTTCCAAAATCAAGTTTTTTTCTCGTTTGCCGCAAATAAATGCTATTAATAACGAAGCAGGCTCCACACCAGGTATATGATTTCATTTAAAATTAAAGCTGAAGTGCAGGTGCCAGCAGTTTTGTATTAAGGAGAGCATGAATTCTAAAACAATAAATATGAGCCACCCATCGGAATCGAACCGATAACCTACGCATTACGAATGCGTTGCTCTACCGACTGAGCTAGGGTGGCGAAAAAACTGCCGAGAGGCGGAATTGAACCGTCGACACGCGGATTTTCAGTCCGCTGCTCTACCGACTGAGCTATCTCGGCATATGTTAGTTTCCAATTAATGTAATCATTTTAATATGGAGAGTAAATAATTCTTTCTAAGTAAATTCAAAAAGCCCCTTTAAAAAGGGGCTTTTGAATTAGTATACCCTGAT